>PUOA01000318.1 GCA_003551925.1 Paracoccaceae bacterium | reverse complement strand
GGCCGTCGCGCTTGGCCAGCGCGCCTCAGGCGTCGCGCTTGGCCAGCGCGCCTCAGGCGTCGCGCTTGGACAGCGCGCCTCAGGCGTCGCGCTTGGCCAGCGCGCCTCAGGCGTCGCGCATCGTCTCGGCGCGCAGTCCGTTGGTCACGCGGACCAGTTCGGCGCTGATGCCGGGTTCGGACAGCGCGTGCCCCGCCATCGGCACCATGTGCAGGGTGCTTCGCGGCCAGGCCTTGTGCAGCGCCCACGCCGTGGCCGGGGGGCAGATCATGTCATAGCGCCCCTGCACGATCGTCCCCGGCACCGATGCCATGCGGGGCGCGTCGGCCAGAAGCTGGCCGTCATGGTCGAAGAAGCAGCCGTTGATGAAATAGTGATTCTCGAGCCGCGCAAAGGCGCGCGCGTAATCCCCCGGCCCTTCGCCGGGCCCGGAGCCGCGCGTTTCGATCGCCGCGAGCGCGTTTTCCCAGCCCGACCAGCTGCGCGCGTAGCGCGTCTCGGTCGCCGGATCGCCGCAGAACAGCCGCTTGTGATAGGCGCTGATCAGGCAGTCGCGCTCATCCTCGGGGATGGGATCGGTGAACCGCGCCCAGAGGTCCGGAAAGAACCGCCCCGCGCCGCCACCGTAGAACCACGCCAGCTCGGCCTGGCTGCCCAGAAACACCCCGCGCAGCACCAGATGCACCACGCGGTCGGGGTAGGCCTGCGCGTAGGCCACGCCCAGCGTCGCGCCCCAGCTGCCGCCGAACACCACCCAGCGGTCGATCCCCAGCAGCGTGCGGATCTGCTCGATATCGCGCAGCAGGTGGCGGGTGGTGTTCGCCTCGACGCTGGCATGGGGGCGCGAGCGGCCGCAGCCGCGCTGATCGAACAGGATCACGCGGTAATGGGACGGGTCGAAGTAGCGCCGCATCGCCGGGCTGCACCCGCCGCCGGGCCCGCCATGCAGCACCACCACCGGCACCCCGTCGCGCGCGCCGCTCTGCTCGACATAGATCTTGTGGCCATCGCCCACCCCGATCATGCGCTGATCGAACGGATCTATCTGCGGATAAAGCAGGCTGGCGGTGTTGTTCTGGCCCGAGGATTTGTCCATGATCACACTATATGGCGGGGCAGGATCGCGTGGTCCAGCACAGCTTACATCAATCCCCACGGAGGCACCATGCAGGCCAGCACCATCGATCCCGACGAGCTTGCCAAGTTCGAGGCCATGGCGGCGGACTGGTGGGACCCGCAGGGCACGCTCAAGCCGCTGCACATGCTCAATCCGTGCCGGCTGGACTACATCACCGACCAGATCGCGGCCGAGTTCGACCGCGACCTGCGCGCGCCGCGCCCCTTCGCGGGGCTGCGCGTGCTCGATGTCGGCTGCGGCGGGGGCTTGCTGTGCGAGCCGATGGCGCGGCTGGGCGCCGCGGTCACCGGCGCCGACGCCGCGTCCGAGGTGATCGCGGCGGCGCAACTGCACGCCGAGGCGCAGGGGCTTGCCATCGACTACCGCCACACAACGGCCGAGGCGCTGGCCGCCACCGACGCGCGATTCGACGTGGTCATGGCGATGGAGGTGATCGAACACGTCGCCGACCGCGCCGCGCTGCTGGGCGCCTGCGCGGCGCTGCTGCGCCCCGGCGGGCTGATGCTGTGCTCGACCCTGAACCGCACCGCGAAAAGCTACGCGCTGGCCATCGTGGGGGCCGAGCACCTGCTGCGCTGGCTGCCGCGCGGCACCCATGACTGGCGCCGCTTCGTCACCCCTGATGAGCTGGAGGCGCTGCTGTCGGGCGCGGGGCTGGAACCGGTGGACCGCAAGGGCTTCGTCTATGACCCGCTGCGCGACCGCTGGTCGGTGTCCGCGCGCGATCTGTCGGTGAACTACGTCACCGCCAGCCTGCGGCGATAGCTCAGCCGCCGGTCCCCAGATATTCGGCCAGATCCGCGGGCGGAGCGTCCAGCAGCGGGCCCAGCGCCATCGGGCCGCGCGCGCGGCCCCCGGCGACCACCAGCGCCTGCGCGGCGATCGCGCGCGCGTCAGCCGGGTCATGGGTGACCATCATGAGCGTCGCGCCCGTGTCGTCCAGAATCGCGCGCACCAGCGCCAGCATGTCGGCCTTGAGCGCGGGGCCGAGCGCGGCGAAGGGCTCGTCCAGCAGCAGCAGCGGCCTGCGGCGCAGCAGCGCGCGCGCCAGCGCCACGCGGCTTTGCTGTCCGCCCGACAGATCGGCGGGACGGCGGGTCCCGTAGCCTTCCAGCCCCACGCGGGCGAGCGCCTCGGCAACCTCGGCGCGCTCGGCCGCGCTCAGCCGCAGCGACGGCTTCAGGCCCAGCGCGACGTTGTCCTCGGCGCTCAGATGCGGGAACAGGTTGTGGTCCTGAAACAGCATGCTCAGCGGGCGCGCGCCGGGCAGGGTCGCGCTCAGATCGCGCCCGTCCAGCAGGACCCGCCCCCCGGCCAGCGGCACGAAGCCGGCGATCGCGCCCAGCAGCGTCGATTTCCCCGCCCCCGACGGCCCCAGCACCGCCACCCGTGCGCCGGGCGCGATCTCCAGATCGGCGGCCAGCGCGAAGTCGCCCAGCCGCACGCGCAGCCCGTCAAGTCGCAGCATGCGCGCGCCCTCCGCGGTCAAACGCCCAGAAGATCGCCAGCGCCAGCGCCAGCAGCAGCACCGCGGCGCCCGCGGCGTCGTCCGAGCGATACGCCCCCATCAGCCGGTAGAGCTGCAGCGGCAGGGTCGCGCCCTCGCGTTCGGCGAACAGCACGATCACGCCCAGGTCGCCCATCGACAGCGCCCCGGTCAGCCCCGCGGCGAACCCCATCGGGCGGCGCAGCCGGGGCAGGATCACCAGCCGCAGCCGCGCCGAGCCGGTCAGCCCCAGGTGATCCGCCAGCCGGCCCTGCGTCGCCTCGGCCTGCCGTAGCGCGGGCAGGATGGCGCGCAGCGCAAACGGCAGCGCCATCGCCGCGTTGACCAGCGCGGTGACCGGCAGCGCCAGCCGCGCCGGGTCCACCCACGGGAACACCAGGATGAACAGCCCCGTTCCGATCACCAGCGGCGATGCGGCGAGCGCGATCATGCCCACCGTCTCCAACCCCCGCGCGGCCAGACCGCGCGCGCGCTGGATGGCCAGCGCCAGCGCCAGCGCAAAGCCGATGCACAGCGCCACCGACACCAGCGCCACCGCGACCGAGCGCGCCGCGGCCACCCAGACCGCCGCCGGCAACCCCGCCACCATCGGCGCGCCGCGCCCGATCAGCACCGCCAGCGGCACCAGCAGGAACAGTGCCGCGAGGGCGATCACCACCGCATCCCACCCCGCCAGCGCACCGCCGGGGCGCAGGTCATGGCGCGCCAGCGGGCGGTCGAGCCCCGCCCCGGTCCCCGAGGGCAGCGCCACCCCCAGCGCCAGAGCCGCCGCCACCGCGCACAGGGCGAACTGCACCAGCGCCAGCAGCGCGGCCTTGGACAGGTCGAAATCGAAGCGGAACGCCTGATAGATCGCCAGCTCCACCGTGGTGGCGCGCGGCCCCCCGCCCAGTGTCAGCGCGACCGAGAAGCTGGTCAGGCACAGCAGGAAGATCACCAGGAACGCCCCCGGCGCCATCTCGCGCAGCATCGGCCATTCCAGATGCCGGAACACCGCCCCGCGCGAAAAGCCCAACGCGCCCGCCAGCCGGAAGCGCTCGGACGGAATGGCAAGCCAGCCCTGCAACAGCAGGCGCGTCGCCAGAGGCAGGTTGAAGAACACATGCGCCAGCACCACGCCCGTGAGCCCGTAGATCTGCAGCGGCGGCAGGCCCAGCAGCCCCAGGCCCTGGCTGACGATCCCGTTGCGCCCGAACACCGCCAGCAGTCCCAGCACCGCGACCAGCGTGGGCAGGATGAAGGGCGCGCCCAGCAGCGTGATCAGCACCCCACGCCCCGGGAATGTCCGCCGCGCCAGCGCGCGCGCCACCGGCACCGCCAGCAGCACCGACAGCGTGGCCGAGAGCACCGCCTGCAGCAGCGTGAACCGCACCGCCGCCCAGTCCGCGGGGCCCAGCGCGGCCCAGCCCTCGGCCCGCCACGCCACTGCCGCAAGCGAGCCCAGCGACAGCACCACCAGCAGCGCCGCCACCGCGCCGCCGGCCACCGGCGCAACCGGCCAGCGCCGCGCCCGGGGGTCCGGTGGGGGGTCCGGGGGGCGCAGCCCCCCGGCCGGGCCCAACCGCGCGGCGGCGGACCGCAGGTCCGATGCCCCGCGGGCGGGAGAGCCCCCGTCCCCCATCCTCAGCGCGACAGCGCCTCGAGCCACGTCGCCAGCGCGCCGTCGCGCCGCGCGGCGGCGTCCTCGGGCGACAGCAGCAGCGCGCGCTCGGGGACCATCAGCGTCTCGAACCCCTCGGGCAGTCCACCCTCGGGGATCACCGCCGGATACATCCAGTTGGTCGTCGGGATGATCGACTGGAACGCATCCCCCAGCATGAACTCCAGGAACGCCCGCGCCAGCTCGGGCTGGTCCGAGCTCTCCAGCATCCCCGCCACCTCGATCTGCATGTAATGGCCCTCCTCGAACGCGGCGGCGGCGACGGTGGGGTCGTCCTCGGCGATCAGGTGATAGGCGGGCGAGGTCGAATAGCTCAGCACCATGTCGACCTCGCCGCTGGTGAACAGCCCGTAGGCCTCGGACCAGCCGCGGGTGACGGTCAGCACGCGCTCGGCCAGCCCCTCCCAGACCTCCGGGGCGTCCGCGCCATGCGCGGCCTCGACCCACATCAGCAGCCCCAGCCCGGGGGTGGAGGACCGCGGGTCCTGGATCGCGATGCTCAGCTCCGATGCGATCAGCTCGGCGAAGCTTCCGGGCGGGTCGCTCACCACCTCGGTGTTGTAGACGAAGGCGAAATAGCCCCAGTCGAACGGCAGGAACAGCGGATCGTCCCAGTCGATCGGCAGGTCGAACGCGGCGTCGATCCCGTGCGGGGCAAACAGCCCGGTTTCCCCCGCCCGCGCCGTCAGGTTGGTGTCCAGCCCCAGCACCACATCTGCGGGCGTGCGCGCGCCCTCCAGCTGCAGCCGCGCCAGCAGCGCCGCGCCGTCGCCGGTGCCCACCAGATCCAGTCGGCACTCGCAGACCGCCTCGAACGCGTCGCGCACCGCGGGGCCGGGGCCCCAGTCCGACACGAAGCTGTCATAGGTATAGACCGTCAGTGTGGGCGTTTCGGCCTGCGCCGCGCCGGCACCGATCGCCAGCACCGTGGCCGAGGCAAGGGGGATGTGTCGCATCGATCAGCCTTTCTGTTCGACAACGGCAGAGGCTGGTCCGATCGGCAGCGATCACCCTTCCCTCCGCCGGTCCTAACCGGTTCAGGTTCGACGGGTTCGCGGCGCCTGCCGCATCTCAGCCCGTGTCCGGGCACCCCGAGGTCCCTTCGAGGTAAGCCACAGGGCCCGGCTTGGCAAGCGGTCGTGCCCGGGGGTGCCTGAAAAGCGCCGCATGCCTCGATCGCCAGAGGTGGCTGCGCGACACAGTGGCTCGGCACGCGGGCCACGGGGCGCGGCGCGCCAACCCCCTCCCGGCGGCTCCGGCAAGGCCGTATCAGGACCGTGGCCGACGACAGCGGATCCGCGCGAACGCGCAGGCCGTGGCGTGCGTCACAGGGCGAGCGCGCGGTTCACCGCGTCAATCTGCGCATCGACGTCGATGGCGGTCTCGCTGGGCACCTCGAAAGCGCGGTCCTCGAAAACGTCGCGGTCGGGATGGGCGGCGCGGCGGGCTTCCAGCGCCGCGTCACGCGCCTGCACCAGCGCCGCGATCTGCGGGCGGAACAGTGTCACCATCGCGGTCAGCCAGCGGTTTGTCGGCCAGCTTGGCGCGGCGTGGTCGATGCCGAAATGCGGCAGCATCGCGATCACATCCGCCGCCGGGTAACAGGTGTCCGCCGTGACCCAGCGGTTGGTGGTGAACAACCCCGTGGGCGTGCCGAACCTGTCCATCGAGATTGCGACCAGATGCGACAGCGCCTTGTCCCCCGACGGCCAGTCGCGACGTGCGGCTTCGGGGATGGGGCGGCAGCCCGCGGGCATCCCCCTGCGCGCAGGAACAGGTGGAAATGCCCGCGCTCGCCGCCCCGGTGCGCGTGGTAGTAGTAGTATTGCGAATGGGTCTCGTGATCGTAGACGTCGCCCTTGGGATAGTGGGTCAGCATCACGAACTGGCCTTGCCCCTTCAGCACCTCGCCCACGACGTTCAGCCTGGCCTTGCGCAGCACGCGGACGCATTCGCGCAGCTCGGCCCCGGCGTCTCGCATCGCCTTCAACTCGTCACGCGGCAGCGCGGCCAGGTCGGGGGCGGGGATATCGCGGGGCATCGGCGTCTCCATCGTCCAGGCGGTTCAGGCGGCGTGCGCGCCCGGCCAGCGCAGCAGCGCGCGCCCGGCCAGCCCGGCCAGCGCAGCGATCAGCGCCACCGAGCCGACCTGCCACACCAGCACCATCAGCGCGGCGTCCTGCGCATGAAAGAAGCGCAGCCCGAAATTCCCAAGCCCCGCCGCCGCCAGCGCCGCCAGCGCCAGTGTCAGGCGCGGCGACAGCGGGACCCCGCGGCGCAGCATCAGATACAGCACCAGCCCCGGCAGCGACCCGATCAGCGCGATATGGAGGAAACAGGCCGGGTCCGGCGTCAGCCGCAGCCCTTCGGCGCCCATCGCCCACCAGTCGCGCAAACACCCCAGCGACAGCGTGACCAGCCAGAGCGCGCCCGGCACCACCGGCGCCAGCCGCCACAGCGGCGACGCGCCGGGAACGGTCAGTGCCAGCGCCGCCGCGGCGGCTGCCAGCCCCGTGGCCAGCGCTGCGCCCTGCTCGCACAGGAAGCGCGCATCGCCCAGCCGCTCGGCCAGATCGGCGCGCGGCCCGATCGCCCAGACCATCGCCGCGGCGAAGCCCAGCGCCAGCAGCGCCCAGCCCAGCGCCCGGCGCAATGGGTGCGCAAGCGGGCGCCGCAGCCTGGCATCCCGCGCCAGTTGCGCGATCAGGGCGTCGGTGTCGCCTTGGCTGTGCTCCGGGTCTCGCACGCGTCTGTCATTCCTTCCACAATGTGCCGCGCATCTTGCGCATGGCACGGTGCATCGCAACCTTCAACGCGGCCACGGTGGACCCGCTGGCCGCCGCCGCTTCGGCCAGCGACATCTCGCGCAGCCGCAGCAGGTCCACCGCCTGTTTCTCGGCCGGGGTCAGCTCGTCCATCGCCTTGCGCACCGACATCAGGTTCACGACCGTTGCCTCGGTGGTGTTCGCGGCCGCGTCGAAAAAGGTTTCAGCCAGATCGGCGGCGGCGAGGTCGATCGCCGCGCGGCGGGCGTAGCGGCGGGCGTTGTCGGCCATCCGGGCGCGGGCGATGGCCACCATCCACGGCAGGAAGGGCCGCGCAGGGTCCCAGGTGCCGCGCGCCTGATGCAGCGACAGCAGGATGTCCTGCACCAGATCCTCGGTATCCTCGGCCGACAGCCACGGCGCGCGCCGCCGCACCAGTCGGCGCATCCGCGCGGCGACCTCGGTCAGCAACGCGCGATAGGCCGCATTGTCGCCCGCCTGGGCGCGCGTCATCAGCGGCTCCAGCGCCACCGCCTCGCGTGTCCGGCCTTGCGCAGTCTTCATCCGGCGATCCCTGCCGCGCGTCCCTGCTCGGATATTACCGCCCAGCGCGGGAAAAGTTACACGCCGGGTGCGGATTCTCTGTAACCCGCCGCCACGCGCCCCCGAACCCCCTGACACCGGGACGCGCGGACACGGCCACCCGGAACAGGAACAACGACAAATTCACGTCAGGGAGGCCTTGATGCCGGAGAACACCGAAAGCTGTCGAACCGGGCTGCGCGCGGGGCTGCGCTCGTCCACCGCGCTGCCGCCAATCCCTGCGCGGCGGATGATCCCTGCGCCGCCGCCGCTCCGCCGCCCGACTTCGGCGACGAGGAACCTCAGGTGCTCTACGACTGCCTTATGGAGTCCATGGGCCAGCAGGACGCGGCGCTCGAGTCGGGTCCGGTGATGGCGTCCTGGAGCGCGTCCGAGCGCCCGAGGGCAGCGCATGCGCCGGCTGGACCAATTTCGCGTCCACGCCCTATCTCTCGTTCACGCATGGCGAGCGCTTCGCCACCAACCACGCCAACGCGATCGCGGCCGAGGTCTACGGGCTCTCCGAGAATATCGACACCATGCCCGTGGGCGGGGTCGTCGCGAAGCCGACCTTCAGCATCGGCGATGACGGCCAGGCGTTCTGGGAAACCCTGTTCCTGATGGAAAAGGCCGGGGACGGCGCCTCGCCCGAGACCAACGACTGGATCTACACGGCGATCATGCCCGACGGGTCGTTGATGGGTCGGACGCTGGGCGAGAATTCGGACGGCATGGCCTTCTGCGCGGCCTGTCACATGGGCGGCGGCATGGACACGGACGACCTGCTGTTCATGGCGCCCGAATACCGCGTGCAGGACTGACCGCCGGTCCGTGAAGCCGATGCGCAAGGCGCGGACCGCGCGCCTTGCGCCACTGATGCTGAAAGGAGAGCTTGCCGTCATGGTCCGGATGTAACGGCCCGATTGCTACCGCGGCCCTTTTTCCTTGACGCGGGCGATGACGGTCGGTTCCACGACGAAGTCCTCGAGGAAGTTTTGCCAATCCTGGGGTGAGCGCCGTGCGTCACGGAGCATGTCGCGCAGTTCCTCGATACCATGATCGGTGATCGCGGTGATTGCCTCGTCGGTGCCGGTATGGACGGTGATGATGTTGCCGTAGCTGAGATTGTCGTCGTTGCTGACGATTTCTTCCAGCATTTCCAGATCCTCGCCGAGGACCTGCGCGACATGGTCGAGAGTATGGATCCGCGTGACGGAGGCCATCAGGCGGCCTTGACCTGCGAGGCGGTGCGTGGCGCCCAGTTCCAGGG
>PUOA01000222.1 GCA_003551925.1 Paracoccaceae bacterium | reverse complement strand
GCCCATCCCCGTCAGCAGCACGCCGGCCAGCCGCGGCGCCACCGCCCCGGCCACCGCCCCGGCGGCCAGCGCCGCCGCCGACTGGAACAGCACGTCGATCGACGGGCGGTGCCCCGACACCGGCGGCCCCGGGCGCAGCCGGCAGCGCGGCGTGTGGCGGCCGGTGATTTCCAGATGCGCATCGTTGCCCGGCGCCAGATACACCCGCCCGCGCTGCAGCGGCGCACCCGCGCGCGCCTCGGTCGCGCGGGCGGCGCAGACCCGGTCCAGCCGCGCGGCGACAGACCCCGAGAAATCGCCCCGGATATGCTGCACGATCAGCACCGCCGGCCCGTCCGCGGGCCAGCCCCTGAGCACCGTTTCCAGCGCCTCGATCCCGCCGGTGGAGGCGCCGATCACCACCAGCGGCACCGGCCCGTCCCCGCCCGCCCCCGCACTGGCCCCCGCACTGGCCCCCGCACTGGCCCCCGCACTGGCCCCCGCACTGGCCCCCGCACCGGCATCGCGCGCGGTGGTGGGCGCGGTGGTGGGCGCGGTGGTGGGCGGCGCAGGCGTCCCGCCCGCAGCCAGCCAGGCGGCAAGCGCGGCGCCCTCATCGGCGGCGGCCAGCGGCACGAAGGCGGCCCTGCCCGGCACCAGCCAGGCCAGCGCCGCGGGCAGCGCCGGGCCATAGAGGCACCAGCGCATCTGCATCGCCCCCAGCAGCGCCAGGATCATCTCGAACTCGGCCCGCACCGCCAGATCGGTGCTGATCGCCACCGCATCGGGGACGCGGGTTTCGGTGAGATCATACAGCTCCATCAACGAGGCGGCCACGGCCTCGACCTCCAGCTGACCGTCCGCGGCCAGCGCCGCCACCAGCCGCGCGCCACGCCCCGCCCGCGCCTCGGCCAGCACCACCCGCAGCGGCCGCCACCCCGCAGGGCTTCCGGCGCGCCTCATGGCGCGGCCCGGCGGCGTGGGCGTGGCCCGCGCAGCGTCTCCGCGCGCCTTTGCCAGGGGTGCGATGTCCATCCCGTCACCAGCCATCCTTTCGCAGAATCGCCCCCGAAAAGGCACATGACCATTACCCCCCGAAAGGGCGCGTCACCGACAAGCATGGCCGCGAGAGGCTAACAAATCCTTATGCCGCGCCGGGCCGCGAAACCCGCGGTGGCGTTTGGCACTCGTTAACCGGAGGGCGTTACCAACAAGACCCGAAAGACCGATTCCCCCACCGGCCGAGGAGCCTTGCGCAACATGAACGCCCCCGCCCGCCTTGCCGCATCGCCCGGCCCCCCCGTGGCCGTCGACACGCCCCCGCAGACGGCGCCGGATGCGCGCGCAGCCGGCGCGTCGGGGCGGACAGGCCGCGACACACCGGCGCTTGCGGACACGCTGGACGACCGGCTGGCCTTCATCGGTTTCGCCGCACCCGACCGCGCCGCGCTGCACCGCGCCGCGCCGCTGCTGCACGCCGCGCTGAAACCGGCGATGGACGGCTTCTATGCGCGGGTGCGCGCCACGCCGCAGATGCGCGCGATGTTCGCGACCGACGCGCAGATGGCCGCCGCGCGACGGCTGCAGGACGGGCACTGGGACCGGCTCGCGCGCGCGGAGTTCGACGCCGCCCACGCCACCGCCGCGCGCCGCGGGGGCGATGTGCATGCCCGTATCGGGCTGGAACCGCGCTGGTATATCGGCGGCTACGGGGTGATCCTGGCCGCGGTGCTGGAACAGCTGGTGCAGCAGCGCCTGACCGGCCCGCTGGGGCTGCGCCGGCCCGCCGCCGACCGGCTGGCGGCCGAAATCGCCGCGCTGGTGAAGGCGGTGCTGCTGGACATCGACCTGTCGATCACCAGCTATCAGGACCGCCTGGATACCGCCCGCCAGCAGGCCGAGGAGCGGCAGACCGCCACGCTGGCGGCGCTGTCGGGCGCGCTGCGGCAGGTCGCGCAGGGGCAGCTGGACGTGGACATCGACCCCGATCTGGCGGCGCAATCCGGGCTGGCGGAGGCGGTGGCGGGGCTGCGCGCGCTGACCGAGGCCACCCGCCGCGGGGCCGAGGCCATCGACACCGGCACCGCCGAGATTGCGGCATCGACCGACGATCTGTCGCGGCGCACCGAATCGGCGGCGGCGAGCCTCGAGCAGACCACCGCCGCGGTCGCCGGGCTGACCGGCGCGGTGCAGGACACCGCAGCGCGCGCGCGCAGCACGCGCGAAGCCATCGCCGGGGCGCGGGGCGACGCCGAAGCCGGCGGCGCGGTGGTGACGCAGGCCGAAGCGGCGATGGACCGCATCGCCGGGTCCTCGCGCGATATCGGCCAGATCATCACCGTGATCGACGAAATCGCGTTCCAGACCAACCTGCTGGCGCTCAACGCGGGGGTCGAGGCCGCGCGCGCCGGCGAGGCCGGGCGCGGTTTTGCCGTCGTCGCCTCCGAAGTGCGCGCGCTTGCCCAACGCGCCGCCGAGGCCGCGCGCGACATCAAGACGCTGATCGACACCGGCGCGGGGCATGTGCAGGACGGGGTGCGCCTGGTGGGCGAGGCCGCAGCGGCGCTGGCGCGCATCCGCGCCGCCATGGACGCCGCCGGCACCGCCACCGAAGCCACCGCCCAGGCCGCCGAGGCGCAGGCCGCCAGCATCACCGAGCTCAACGTCGCCATCGCCGATCTGGACGCGATGACCCAGCAGAACGCCGCGATGGTCGAACAGGCCAGCGCCGCCACCGCCGCGCTCGCCCGCGAGGCGGCGCAGATGACGCAGACCGTGGCGCGGTTCCGCAGCTGAGGAGCCCCCGATGCCCCCCGCCGCCCCTTCCGCCGCGCTTCGGACCGATGAGGAGATGACGCCCGTGACCCCTGCCTTCACCTCGCGCCGCGCGCCGGCATCACCCCCGGCGGCCCACCGCGCCACCGCGCCCGCCACCCCGGACGGCGTGCTGGCGCTGCCCGAGCGGCTCGACACCCGCGCCGCGCCTGCATTGGCCGAAACGCTGCGCACCCGCGCGGGCGGGGCGGAGCTGGTGCTCGACGCCTCGGCCGTGCGTTTCGTGGGCGCGTTGTGCGCGCAGGTGCTGCTTGCCGCCGCCGGTCGCCGCGACGGACCGGCGCTGGTCTTCGCCGCGCCGTCCGAGGCGTTCACCGCCGGGCTGGCCCGGCTGGGGGTGGACGCGCTGCTCTCCCCCGCCGGGAGGGCCGCGCCATGACCCTGCGCGTGCTGGCCATCGACGATTCGCGCACCATCCGCAGCCTGCTCGACGCCGCGCTCAGCGACGCCGGGTTCGAGGTGCATCTGGCCGAGGACGGCCGCCAGGGGCTCGACCGGCTGGCCGAGACCGATCCGCATGTGGTGATCACCGACATCAACATGCCGGTGCTCGACGGGTTCGGCTTCATCGAGGCCGCGCGCCGCGACCACCCCGACCGCCCCGTGCCGATCCTGGTGCTGACCACCGAAAGCAGCCCCGCGCTGAAGGACCGCGCGCGCCGCGCCGGGGCCACGGGCTGGATCGTCAAACCGTTCGACGAGGCGCGGCTGATCGGCGCCATCGAACGCGTCGCCGTGGTCTGAGGGAGGGCACGCAGGATGAGCGGCACCGATCTGCGCGAAGTGTTCTTCCAGGAATGCGAGGATCTGCTCGAGGCGTTGCAGGACGGGCTGCGCCAGATGGACACCCCCGACCACGACCCCGAAACCGTGCACGCGGTGTTTCGCGCCGTCCATTCGATCAAGGGCGGCGCCGGGGCCTTCGGGCTGGACGCGCTGGTCGATTTCGCCCACCGCTTCGAGACCGCGATGGACCGGGTGCGCGCCGGCGATCTGGCCGCCGACCCCGAGGTGATGCACGTCTTTCACCGCGCCGGCGACCATCTGGCCGATCTGGTCGTGCTGACACGCACGGGCAAGCAGGCCGGACGCGCCGGCGACGCCCGCCTGCTGGCCGAGATCGACGCGCTCGCCGGCCCGCCCGAGGAAAGCGCCGAGGGTCTGGACTTCCAGCCGCTGGCGCTGGATCTCGGCCCGCTGCCCGGGCTGCCCGCCAGCCCGGAGGGTGCCGCCGATACTGGCCTTGATGCTGGCCCCGATACTGGCCCCGATACTGGCCCCGATGCTGGCCTTGATGCTGGCCCCCGCACCGCGCTCGGCGCCGCGTCCCCCCTGCCCGACAGCCTCACCGACACCCCCGCCGACCCGCCCACCGACCCGCCCGCACCCCCCGGCGCCACGCGCTGGCGGATCGCCTTCGCGCCCACCGCCGCGCTCTACACCGCGGGCAACGACCCGGCGCTGCTGTTCCGCGCGCTCGAACGGCTGGGCCCGCTGCGGGTGGAGGCCGACGCCACCGCGCTGCCCCCGCTTGCGGCACTGGACCCGATGGCACCATGCCTGCACTGGCGGCTGGAGCTGACCACCGACGCCCCCGCCGACGAGATCGCGGCGGTGTTCGAATTCGTCGAGGGGCTCTGCGGGCTCGAGATCACCGCCGACAGCGCAGAAACGGATGCAGCGACAGACATGGCGGCGGGTCCCGAACACGGCCCCGAACACGGCCCCGAACACGGCCCCGAACACGGCCCCGAACACGGCGGCGGCGAGGCCGCGCCGGCCGGCGCCGACCCTCGCGGCGCGCTCAGTCCCGCGCCAGCGACCGCGCCGGCCGACCCTGCCAGCCCGGGAAACAGCCCGGCAAACAACACGGCGCACAACACGGCGGGCAGCGAGGACGCCGCGCGCGCGCCACGCTCCTCCGCCGCAGCCTCCGATGCAGCCCCCGCGCCGCAACCCACCATCCGCGTCAACCTCGACCGGGTGGACCGGCTGATCAACCTGGTGGGCGAGCTGGTCATCAAGGAGGCGATGCTGTCGCAGTCCATCGCACGGCTGGGCCTGCCCCCCGAAAGCGGCATGACCACCGGGCTCGACGGGCTCAAGCAGCTCGCCGGAGAGATCCAGGAAGGCGTCATGGCGATCCGCGCCCAGCCGGTGAAATCCATGTTCCAGCGCATGTTCCGCATCGTGCGCGAGGCCGCCGAAGCCACCGGCAAGCAGGTCCGGCTGGAGGTGCAGGGCGACCAGACCGAGGTCGACAAGACCGTGATCGAACGGCTGGTCGATCCGCTGACGCACATGATCCGCAACGCCGTCGATCACGGGCTGGAGGACCCCGACACCCGCCTTGCCGCCGGCAAGCCCGCGCAGGGGCGGGTGGTGCTGTCGGCCGCGCACCGCTCGGGCCGCGTCATGATCGAGGTCAGCGACGACGGCGCGGGCGTGAACCGCGACAAGGTGCGCGCGCTCGCCGAAACCCGCGGGCTGATCCCGCCGGGCGCCGATCTGTCGGCCTCGGAAATCGACAACCTGCTGTTCCTGCCGGGGTTTTCGTCCAAGGACACGGTGTCGGCGCTGTCCGGGCGCGGGGTCGGGCTGGATGTGGTGAAAAGCGAGATTCACGCGCTCGGCGGGCGCGTCACCATCGCCTCGACCCCCGGCGCGGGGACCACCTTCTCGGTCAGCCTGCCGCTGACGCTGGCGGTGCTCGAAGGCATGGTGGTCGAGGTCGCGGGCCAGACCATGGTGATCCCGATCACCGCGATCCAGGAAACGCTGCAGCCGGGCACCGCGACGGTGCACCCGCTGGGCAGCGGCGAGCGCGTGCTGATCAGCCGCGGCGCGCCGGTGCCGCTGATCGATCTGGGCGCCACACTGGGCTATCGCGCCGCGCCCGCGGCGCTGGACGATCACGTGCTGGTGGTGCTGCAGGTCGATGCCGGGCGGCGCTGCGCGGTGGTGGTCGACCGCATCCATGACCAGCGCCAGGTGGTCATCAAGAGCCTCGAGAGCAATTACGGCCGGGTCGAGGGCGTGGCCGCGGCCACCATCCTGGGCGACGGGCGCATCGCGCTGATCATCGATCCCGACGAAATCGTCGCGCGCGGCGGCGGCCGCCTGCCGGGCGATCTGTCACTTGCTGCAATGGGGTAGGACCATGACCGAACACAGCACCGTCACCGGCGGGCGCACCGGCGAGCTGGTCGCGTTCCGCGTCGCCGAGCAGGATTTCTGCATCGACATCATGTCGGTGCGCGAGATCCGCGGCTGGACCGAAACCACCGTGCTGCCGCATGCGCAGGACTACGTCAAAGGCGTGATCAACCTGCGCGGCGCGGTGGTGCCGGTGATCGACCTGTCGGCGCGGCTGGGGCTGGGCCGGCTGGAGCCCGGCCCGCGGCACGTGATCATCATCACCATGATCGGGCAGCGGCTGGTGGGGCTGCTGGCGGATGTGGTCTCGGATATCCTCAGCGTGCCGGAGGACACGGTGCAGCCGGTGCCCGACATCGCCTCGGAAAGCGCGCGCGCCTTCGTCAGCGGGGTGATCACCACCGGAGAGCGCATGATCCGCCAGATCGATCTGGCCCGCATCCTGCCCGAAGACCGGCCGGAGGCGGCATGACGCCCACCGCCCGCGATGGCCCGCTGCCCGCGCCCGGCGCGTCTGTAGCCCCCGCCGCAGCGCTGGCGTCTGCCGTTCGCCCTCCTGGCCCACCCCGCGCCGCGCCCGCCGCCCCGGGTGGCATCACCGACACCGATTTCGCGCTGCTGGCGCGGATCGTGCAGCAGGAGTCGGGCATCTTCCTGCCCCCGGCGAAGAAGGGGCTGGTGGCCTCGCGGCTGACCCGGCGGCTGCGCGCGCTGGCGCTGCCCGACATCGCCGCCTATTGCCGCCACCTGCAATCGCCCGCCGGTGCCGGGGAACGCGGGCAGCTGGTCTCGGCGCTGACCACCAACGTCACCCGCTTCTTCCGCGAGGACCACCATTTCGACGCCCTGCGCACCGAGGTGCTGCCGCCGCTGCTGAAGGCGGCGGCCAGCGGGCGGCGGCGCGTGCGGCTGTGGTCGGCGGGCTGTTCCAGCGGGCAGGAGGCCTACAGCCTGGCGATGACCGTGCTCGACCTGATGCCCGAGGCGGCGCGCCACGACATCCGCATCCTGGCCACCGACATCGACCCGCAGGTGCTGGAGACCGCGCGCGCCGGCGTCTACCGCGACGAGGATCTCGCCCCGCTGGGCGCCGAACGCCGCCGCCGCTGGGTCGCCCCCGCCCCCGGCCGACCCGGCCACGGCCGTATCGGTGACACCCCGCGCGCGCTGGTCGTCTTCGCGCCGCTGAACCTGATCGGCGACTGGCCGATGCGTGGGCGCTTCGACGTGATCTTCTGCCGCAACGTGGTGATCTATTTCGACGCCGCCACCCAGACCCGGCTGTGGCGGCGCTTCGCGCAGATCCTCCCCGACGGCGGCGAGCTGTTCATCGGCCATTCCGAACGCATCAGCCGCGATGTCCTGGCGTGCTTCACAAGCGCCGGCATCACCCGCTACCGCCGCACCGCAACCCCGCTGCCGGCAAGCCCCGGCACCGCACAGGAGACCCCGCAATGAGCCTGAAGGACCAGCTTCACGTGATGGTCGTGGACGACATGTCGGTCAGCCGCGGGCTGATCGTGCAGGCGCTGGAATGGATGGGCATCCGCAACATCGCCGTGCAGAATGACGCCGCGCAGGCCGGGCGCGCGCTGGCCGGGGCGCCGGTGCATCTGGTGATTTCGGATTACAACATGCCCGGGGCGAGCGGGCTCGACCTGCTGGAGATGCTGCGCAAGACCCCGGCCACGCAGCGCATCGGCTTCATCCTGATCACCGGCAAGGCCGACCGCGCGGTGGTCGAGCGCGGCCAGGCGCTGGGGATGAACAATTTCATCACCAAGCCCTTCACGCCCGAGCAGCTGAAGGCCTGCATCGAACGCGTGGTGGGCCGGCTGTGACGCAGACCGCCCCGCAGACCGACCCGCAGACCGCCCCGCAGACCGCGCCGGGCAACGGGACCGGGCCGCAGGCATCGACAGATGACGACGGCGTCCCGCTGGGGGTGGCGCTGGCGCGCATCGCGGCCGAGCAGGCGCGCCTTGCCGCCCTCGCCACCGAGATCGAGGCGCTGCTGGCTGCGGACCCGGGCCTTCCGCGCCGGCTGGACGGCCCCGCGCGGCAGGGGTTGCAGCGGCTCGATTACCTGCGTCAGGCGCTCGACTGTCTGGCCCGCACGCTGCACGCGCTGCCCCCGCGCGGCCCGGTGGCGCTGGCGGCGCTGACCCGCGATCTGCCGCTGGCCGATCTGGCCCGGCGGCTGGCACCCCTCCACGATCCGGCGCGCGCCGATCCTGTCCACCCCGCCCCCGCCGCGCCGCCCCGCAGCGGCACGGCGCCGGGGGCGGGCGAGGTGGATTTTTTCGGCTGACCGCGTCACCCTGCCCGACATTGGGCCAGTGTCGGCCCGGGGGCCCATCCTGCACCTGCTGCGGCGGCGGTTGGGTGGGGGAGCGCCCGGATGGAGGAAACGCGCGATGCGGCACGCGATCCCGGTGCACAGGCTGTCGAGTCCTCTGCCGAGTCCTCTGCCGAGTCCTCTGGCGGGCCTGCTGGCGGGCCTGCTGGCGCTCGCGCTCAGCGGCGCGGCGCTGGCCTGCCCCGACGCCCCGCGCGCCGAGGCCGAGCGCATGACCGCGCTGATCAATGCCGACCGCGCCGCCCGGAACCTTGCGCCCCTGCGCCATGACCCGCAGCTTGCCGCGCTGGCGCAGGCGAATGCCTGCGACATGGCGCGCAACGGGTTTTTCAGCCACACCGGCTCGGGCGGGGTCAGCTTCATGCAGCGGGTGCGCGCGGCCGGCGGGCTGCGCGGCTGCGTGATGTCGGAAAACATCGCCATGGGGGTGCGCAGCAGCGACGCGGCGCACCGGCTGTGGATGGACTCGTCGGGGCATCGGGCGAACATCCTGCGCGCGGACAACGCCCGCGTCGGGCTGGGCATCGCCACCCCGCGCGGCGGGCGCGGGATGCGCTGGGTCACCGTCTTCGCGGGCGGATGCTGACGGCAGGTGCTGATGGGGGGCACAGGGACAGGGCGCGCAGTCCCCGGCAGTCCCCGGCAGTCCCCGG
>PUOA01000265.1 GCA_003551925.1 Paracoccaceae bacterium | reverse complement strand
TCTCGGCGATGATGCCGACGAAGATGATCAGCGAGATGCCGTTGCCGATGCCGCGCGCGGTGATCTGCTCGCCCAGCCACATCAGGAACATGGTCCCGCCCACCAGCGTGATGACGCAGGAGATGCGGAAGAACCAGCCCGGATCGGTGACCAGATCGCCCGATTCGAGGCTCACCGCCAGGCCGTAGGACTGGAAGGTTGCCAGCAGCACCGTCAAATAACGCGTGTACTGGTTGATCTTCTTGCGGCCCTGCTCGCCCTCTTTCTTGAGCTGCTGCATCGACGGCACCATCGCCGTCATCAACTGCACGATGATCGCGGCCGAGATATAGGGCATGATCCCCAGCGCGAAGATCCCCATGCGGCTGATCGCGCCGCCGGTGAACATGTTGAGCATCCCGCCCAGACCCGCCGCCGCGTCGTCCATGAACTCGCGCAGCGCGATGCCGTCGATCCCGGGCACGGGGATATAGGTGCCGATCCGATAGACGATCAGCAGCCCCAGCGCGAAAAAGATCCGGCGGCGCAGATCGGTCGCCCTGGCGAGCGCGCCCCAGCTGGTGTTCGAGGCCAGTTGCTCTGCAGCAGATGCCATATGCACGTCTCTTTCATGTCAGCGCCGCCGGACCGGTCCCCGGTCGGCGGCGCGGAAAACCTCTGGCGCAGGTGTAAGCGGACGCCTGCCCGCTCACAACCTTTTATTGGGCCGCCGCCTCGTCGCTCACAGACGCGGGAGCCAGGATCTTGACCGACCCACCCGCTTTCTCGACCGCAGCCACGGCGGCGGCCGACGCGCCCGAAACCTCGAGCTGCAGCGCGCTGGTGATCTCGCCCTTGGCAAGAACCCGCACACCGTCGCGCTTGCGCCGCACCAGCCCCGAGGCAACCAGCGCCGCCTCGGTCACGGGCGCCGAAGCGTCAAGCTTCCCGGCGGCGACGAATTTCTCGATCAGCCCGAGATTGACCACGGCGTATTCCTTGCGGAACGGCTTGCTGAAGCCGCGCTTGGGCAGGCGGCGATAGAGCGGCATCTGGCCGCCCTCATAGCCGCCGATGGCGACGCCCGAGCGGCTCTTCTGGCCCTTGATCCCGCGCCCGGCGGTCTTGCCCTTGCCCGAGCCCGGGCCACGGCCGACGCGCATCCGTTTCCTGGTGGCGCCCGCGTTGTCACGAAGTTCGTTGAGTTTCATGTCGCTTCTCCTGCGTGCCGGAATACCCTGCCAGCGACGGATCAGGGCAACACGGCGTTGAACGGCCCGAGCGCGCCGACGGCGCCCCCGGGCGATGCGCGTCAGCCGCGCTCTTCGACGATTTCCACCAGATGCGGGATCTTGGCGATCATCCCGCGCACGGCGGGGGTGTCTTCAAGCTCGCGCGTGCGGTGCATCTTGTTCAGCCCCAGCCCGACCAGCGTCGCGCGCTGGATGGCGGGGCGGCGGATGGGCGAGCCCACCTGCTTGACGATGATGGTCTTTGCCATGTCCTGATCCCCTTAGGCCTGTGCGGGCTCGGCCGCGGCTTCGGTCTCCGGCTTGCGCAGGATGTCCGACACCTTCTTGCCGCGGCGCTGAGCGACCTGACGCGGGCTTGCGGACCGGGTCAGCGCATCGAAGGTCGCCCGAACCATGTTGTAGGGGTTCTGGCTGCCCAGCGACTTGGCCACCACGTCCTGCAGGCCCAGCATCTCGAACACCGCGCGCATCGGACCGCCCGCAATGATCCCGGTCCCCGGCACGGCGCTGCGCATGACCACGCGGCCGGCACCATGACGCCCTTCGATGTCATGGTGCAGCGTGCGGCCCTCGCGCAGCGGCACGCGGATCATCTGGCGCTTGGCCTGTTCGGTGGCCTTGCGGATCGCTTCGGGGACCTCCTTGGCCTTGCCCTTGCCGAAGCCGACACGGCCGCGCTGGTCGCCGACGATCACAAGCGCCGCAAAGCCGAAGCGCTTGCCGCCCTTGACCGTCTTCGACACGCGGTTGATCGCCACCAGACGATCGGCGAATTCCGGGGTGTCGTCGCGGTCGCGGCGGTCCCGGCGGTTGTCTTCTCTTGCCATGATCGTCTCCTCAGAACTTCAGGCCGCCGTCACGGGCAGCGTCGGCGAGCGCCTTGACCTTCCCGTGAAACAGGAACCCGCCACGGTCGAAATAGCACTCCTCGATCCCGGCCGCCCTGGCGCGCTCGGCGATCGCGGTGCCGACCCTGGCGGCCGCGTCCTTGTTGTTCGTTCCCACAGCACCCAGCGCCGATTCCTGTGTCGACGCCGCCGCAAGGGTGACCCCGCGCACATCGTCGATCAGCTGCACGCTGATGTTCCGGTTCGAGCGGTGGACCGACAGGCGCGGACGCCCGTTTGCCATTTTCCGCAGTTTGTTCCGCACGCGCAGGCGGCGTTTCTGGAACAGCTTCAGCTTCGTGTTCGCCATCTGTCGCGCCCTTACTTCTTCTTGCCTTCCTTGCGGAAGATGAACTCACCCTTGTAGCGGATGCCCTTGCCCTTGTAGGGCTCGGGACGCCGCCAGTTGCGGATGTTCGCGGCCACCTCGCCGACCAGCTGCTGGTCGGTGCCCTCGACCACGATCTCGGTCTGCTTGGGCGTCGACAGCGTGATGCCGTCGGGGGCGGGGAAGATCACGTCATGGCTGTAGCCGAGCGACAGCTTCAGATCCTTGCCCTGCATCATCGCGCGGTAGCCGACGCCGACCAGCTCGAGCTCCTTGCGGAAGCCCGACACCGCGCCCTGGGCCAGATTGGCGACCATCGACCGCGTCATGCCCCATTGCTGGCGCGCGCGCTTCGAGTTCCCGCGCGGCTTCACGGTGACGACGTTGCCATCGAGCACGATATCCACGTCGTCGGTGGCGGTGAAGCTGCGGGTCCCCTTCGGGCCCTTGACCTCGATCGTCTGGCCGGAGACCTGCGCCGACACACCCGACGGCAGCTCTACCGGTTTCTTTCCAATTCGAGACATTGTTCCCTCCTCAGAACACGCGGCAGAGCACTTCGCCGCCGACATTGGCGGCGCGTGCGGCTGCATCGGACATCACGCCCTTGGGCGTCGACACGATCGACACACCCAGGCCGTTGCGGACTTCGGGGATCTCGCGCACGCCGGAATAGACGCGCCGCCCCGGTGTCGAGACCCGGCTGAGCTCGCGGATCGCCGGACGGCCATCGGCATATTTCAGCGCGATGTCGATCGCGGCATGACCGCGCTCGTCGGTGGCGTGCTCGTAGCCGCGGATATAGCCCTCATCCTTGAGCACATCGAGCACCCAGGCGCGAAGCTTGGACGCCGGCGTGCGCACGGTGGACTTGCCGCGCAGCTGGGCGTTGCGGATGCGGGTCAGCATATCGCCGAGAGGATCGTTCATCGACATGGTGCGATCTCCTTACCAGCTCGACTTGACCATGCCCGGAATCTGACCCTTCGAGGCCAGATCCCGCAGCGCGATCCGCGACAGTTTCAGTTTGCGGTAATAGGCTTTCGGCCGCCCGCTCAGCTGGCAACGATTGTGCAGCCGGGTGGCGGAGCTGTTGCGCGGCAGTTGCGCCAGCTTCAGGTTCGCCTTGAACCGCTCTTCCATCGGGCGCGACTCGTCGGCGGCGATTGCCTTGAGCTCGGCGCGCTTCGCGGCGTATCTCGCAACCAACCGCTGGCGCTTCTTCTCGCGCTCGACCATTGCTTTCTTGGCCATGTTCTCTCTCCTTCCGCGTCAGCTCGAAAACGGCATGTTGAAGTGCTTCAACAGCGCTCTCGCCTCCGCGTCGGTCTTCGCGGTGGTGCAGATGATGACATCCATGCCCCAGACCTCGTCGATCTGGTCATAGTTGATCTCGGGGAACACGATGTGCTCCTTGATGCCCATGGCGTAGTTGCCGCGGCCATCGAACGAGGTCGGCTTCAGACCGCGGAAGTCCCGCACGCGCGGCAGCGCGATGGTGACCAGACGGTCGAGGAATTCGTACATCCGCTCGCCACGCAGCGTGACCTTGACGCCCAGCGGCATCCCGTCGCGCACGCGGAACCCGGCGATCGAGTTCTTCGCCTTGGTGATCACCGCCTTCTGGCCGGCGATCGCGGTCAGATCGGCCTGCGCGGACTTGATCTTCTTGGTGTCCTTCACGGCCTCGCCGATGCCCATGTTCAGCACGATCTTGTCGAGCTTCGGGATCATCATGTCGTTGGCGTAGCCGAATTCTTCCTTCATCGCGGCGCGGATGCTGTCGCGATAGGCCGCGCGCAGACGCGGGGTGTAGGTTTCAGCGTCAAGCATCAGATCGCCTCCCCGGTTGTCTTGGCGTAGCGCACCTTCTTGCCGTCCTCGATGCGGAAGCCGACGCGGGTGCCCTTGCCGTTGCCGTCCACCAGCGCGAGGTTCGACAGATCGATCGGCATGGGCTGCGGGATGCGGCCGCCCTGCGTGGTCTGGCTCTGCTTGGTATGACGCACGGCAATGTTCAGCCCGTCCACAACGGCCTTGTTGTCCTTGGGCATGACGCGGCTGATCTCGCCGGTCTTTCCCTTGTCCTTGCCGGTCAGCACGACGACCTTGTCGCCCTTCTTCAGTTTCGCAGCCATCACAACACCTCCGGCGCGAGCGAGATGATCTTCATGAAGTTCTTCGCGCGCAGCTCACGCACCACAGGCCCGAAGATCCGGGTCCCGATCGGCTCGTTGTTGTTGTTGAGGATCACGGCGGCGTTGCGGTCGAAGCGGATGGCGGTGCCATCCTCGCGGCGCACTTCCTTGGCGGTGCGCACGACCACGGCCTTGCGGACATCGCCTTTCTTGACGCGCCCGCGCGGGATCGCTTCCTTGACCGACACCACGATGATGTCGCCCACCGACGCGTAGCGTCGTTTCGACCCGCCCAGGACCTTGATGCACTGCACCCGGCGTGCGCCGGAGTTGTCAGCGACATCCAGATTGGTCTGCATCTGGATCATTCGGTTTCTCCCGACCTTTGGGAACCGCTGCTCATCAGGGTCCCAGGGTTTCGCTCAAACCGGAAGGTGTGATCAAGCCGAAGCTTCGGTCACCACCTCCCAGCGTTTCGTCTTCGACAGCGGCGCGCATTCGCTGATGCGCACCACATCCCCGACCTTGAACCGGTTTTCCGGGTCATGGGCGCGGTATTTCTTGGTGCTGCGGACCGTCTTCTTCATCATCGGATGGGTGAAGCGGCGTTCCACCAGCACGGTGACCGTCTGGTCGTTCTTGTCGCTGGTCACGGTGCCTTGCAGGATGCGTTTGGGCATGGGTCAGGCTCCTCAGTTCGCCGCCGCGGTGCGGGCTTTTTCGTTGAGCACGGTCTTCACGCGTGCCACATCGCGGCGAACGACGCGCATCCGCGCAGTGTTCTCCAGCTGGTTCGTCGCCTTCTGGAAGCGCAGATTGAAGGCTTCCTTCTTCAGCGCGACAAGCTGATCGCGCAGCTCGTCGGGCGTCTTGTTTCGCAGATCGTCGGCGTTCATCGCCCTCTCCTTCGTCAACAATCGCCGGAGGGCCCCCTGTGAAGGGTCACCCTGATTCCCGGCGGAGCATGGATGCTGCCGTGCCATAGGCCGCTTCGGGCCGTTTGGCAAGGCGTGCACCCCGGAATGCGCGTGCCCCGGCATGCCGAACGCCGGGGCACTCTGTTCTTCGGCGTCCCGGACTTACCAGTCCTCGCGCACCACGATACGCGTCTTGATCGGCAGCTTCATGGCAGCAAGCCGCAGCGCCTCGCGCGCGGTCTCGTCGCCGACGCCGTCGATCTCGAACATCACGCGGCCGGGCTTGACCTTGGCGGCCCAGAAATCGACCGAGCCCTTGCCCTTGCCCATCCGCACCTCGGTCGGCTTCGACGACACGGGCACATCGGGGAAGATGCGGATCCACACCCGGCCCTGACGCTTCATGTGGCGCGTCATGGCGCGGCGCGCGGCTTCAATCTGGCGCGCGGTGATGCGCTCGGGCTCGATCGCCTTGAGCCCGTAGCTGCCGAAGTTCAGGTCGAAGCCGCCCTTGGCTTCGCCCTTGATCCGGCCCTTGTGCTGTTTGCGGAACTTCGTCCGTTTCGGTTGCAGCATGGTTTCTCTCCTGTCGCCGGATCAGCGCCGCGGGCGGGCGCCGCCGGCGTCCTGCAGCTCTTGCGCGCGCCGGTCACGGGCCTGGGGGTCATGCTCCATGATCTCGCCCTTGAAGATCCAGACCTTGATCCCGATGATGCCGTAGGCGGTCTGCGCCTCGGCGTGGGCATAGTCGATATCGGCGCGCAACGTGTGCAGCGGCACCCGGCCCTCGCGGTACCATTCGGTGCGCGCGATCTCGGCTCCGCCCAGGCGCCCGGCCAGATTGACCCGGATCCCCAGCGCACCCATCCGCATCGAATTCTGAACCGAGCGCTTCATCGCGCGGCGAAAGCTCACCCGGCGCTCGAGCTGCTGGGCGATCGATTCGGCCACCAGTTGCGCGTCAAGCTCGGGCTTGCGGACCTCGACGATGTTCAGATGCAGGTCGCTGTCGGTGAAGTTCGCCAGCTTCTTGCGCAGGCTCTCGATATCGGCGCCCTTCTTGCCGATGATCACACCCGGCCGCGCGGTGTGGATCGTCACGCGGCATTTCTTGTGCGGGCGTTCGATGATCACCCGGCTCACGCCGGCCTGCTTGCACTCGTCATGGATGAACTCGCGGATCTTCAGATCCTCGAGCAGCAGGTTGCCGTAGTCCTTGTCGTCGGCGAACCAGCGGCTGTCCCAGGTGCGGTTCACCTGCAGGCGCATGCCGATCGGATTGACCTTCTGACCCATTATGCTTGCTCCTCGACCTGGCGAACCTTGATGGTCAGTTCGGAAAACGGCTTCAGGATGCGCCCGAAACGCCCGCGTGCCCGCGGCCGTCCGCGCTTCATGACTATGTTCTTGCCGACCCAGGCCTCGGCCACGACCAGTTCGTCAACGTCCAGCCCGTGGTTGTTCTCGGCGTTGGCGATGGCCGATTGCAGGCACTTGCGCACGTCGCCGGCGATCCGCTTCTTCGAGAAGGTCAGATCGTTCAGCGCCTTGGCGACCGGCTTGCCGCGGATCATCGCAGCGACGAGGTTGAGCTTCTGCGGGCTGGTGCGCAGCATGCGCGACTTGGCCATCGCCTCGTTGTCGGCCACGCGGCGCGGATTGTTGTCCTTACCCATGACGCTTACTTCCTCTTCGCTTTCTTGTCGGCGGCGTGACCGTAATAGGTCCGCGTCGGCGAATATTCCCCGAACTTCTGGCCGATCATGTCCTCGGTCACGTTGACGGGGATGTGCTTCTTGCCATTGTAGACGCCGAAGGTCAGACCCACGAACTGCGGCAGGATGGTCGAGCGGCGCGACCAGATCTTGATCACCTCGTTGCGGCCCGACTCGCGGGATTTCTCGGCCTTCTTCAACACATAGGCGTCGACGAAGGGGCCTTTCCAGACTGAACGTGCCATGAGTTAGCGACCCTTCCTGCGAGCGTGGCGCGAGCGGATGATGAGCTTGTCGGTGCCCTTGTTGGACCGGGTCTTGCGACCCTTGGTGTCCTTGCCCCAGGGCGTCACCGGGGTGCGCCCGCCCGAGGTCCGACCCTCACCGCCGCCATGGGGGTGATCGATCGGGTTCATGGCCACACCGCGCACCGACGGGCGCTTGCCCTGGTGCCGGGTCCGGCCGGCCTTGCCGAAATTCTGGTTCGAATTGTCGGGGTTCGACACCGCACCGATGGTTGCCATGCATTCCTGCCGCACCATGCGCAACTCGCCCGAGCTCAGCCGGATCTGCGCGTAACCGCCATCACGGCCCACGAACTGCGCATAGGTCCCGGCCGAACGCGCGATCTGCCCGCCCTTGCCGGGCTTGAGCTCGACATTGTGCACGATGGTGCCGATGGGCATCCCCGAGAACGGCATCGCGTTGCCCGGCTTCACGTCCACCTTGGCCCCGGCGATCACCTTGTCGCCCACTGCAAGACGCTGCGGCGCAAGGATATAAGCCTGCTCGCCGTCATCATAACGGATCAGCGCGATGAACGCGGTGCGGTTGGGGTCGTATTCGATCCGCTCGACCACTGCCGCCATGTCCAGCTTGGAGCGGCGAAAATCGATGATGCGATACAGACGCTTTGCGCCACCGCCGCGGCGGCGTGCCGTGATCCGTCCGGTGTTGTTCCGACCGCCCTTCTTGGTCAGCCCCTCGGTGAGGGCCTTGACCGGGCGACCTTTCCAAAGCTCCGAACGGTCGATCAGCACCAGCCCACGCTGGCCAGGCGTCGTCGGTTTGTACGACTTGAGTGCCATGCTTCCTGTCTTCCGTCAGCTTCGGACCAAGATGGTCCCGTTTCGTCCAAAATCACACGGGCCCCGGAAGCCGGGGCCGCATGCTCGCGCGTGCCCTATCAGAGGCCGGTGGTCACGTCGATAGCGTTTCCGTCCTCGAGCGTGACATAGGCTTTCTTGACGTCCTTGCGGCGCCCGGCGATGCCGCGGAACCGCTTGGTCTTGCCCTTGGTGATCAGCGTGTTGACCGCTTTCACCTTGACCCCGAACAGTGCCTCGACGGCCTCCTTGATCTTCGGCTTGGACGCGTCGATCGCCACCTCGAAGACCACGCCATTGGCCTCGGAGGCCATGGTGGACTTCTCGGTGATCACCGGCTTGCGGATCACGTCGTAATATTCGGCCTTGGTGCTCATGCCAGCCGCGCCTCCAGCGCCTCGAGCCCGGCGCGCGTGATCACCAGCATGTCACGGCGCAGGATGTCATACACATTCGCCCCGACCGACGGCAGCACATCGATACCTTCGATGTTCTGCGCGGCGCGGGCGAAGTTCTCATTCACCTGCGCGCCGTCGATCACCAGCACGCGGCGCCAGCCCAGGGCCTTCGCGGCCCTGGCCAGCTGCGCGGTCTTGGGCTCGGCCATGTCGGCGCTGTCGAGCACCACCAGCTTGCCGCTCCCGGCCTTGGCCGACAGCGCATGCTTCAGC
>PUOA01000048.1 GCA_003551925.1 Paracoccaceae bacterium | reverse complement strand
TGCAGGCCCATGAACTCCATCAGCATCTGGTTGGTGTTGGCGGTGCCGTAGAAGGTGCAGGTGCCGGGGCCGTGATAGCTCGCCATCTCGGCCGCCATCAGCGCGTCGCGCCCGACCTCGCCCTGCGCGAATTGCTGGCGGACCTTGGCCTTCTCGTCATTGGGCAGGCCGCTGGTCATCGGGCCCGCGGGCAGGAACACCGCCGGGACATGGCCGAAACTGGCGGTGGCGATCACCAGCCCCGGCACGATCTTGTCGCACACGCCCAGCCAGACCGCCGCGTCGAAGCAGTTGTGGCTCATCGCCACGCCCGCCGACAGCGCGATCACATCGCGCGAGAACAGCGACAGCTCCATCCCCGGCTGCCCCTGCGTGACCCCGTCGCACATGGCGGGCACGCCGCCGGCGACCTGCGCGGTGGCGCCGGCGCGGCGTGCGGCGGCGCGGATCACCTCGGGGAAGCGTTCGAACGGCTGGTGGGCCGACAGCATGTCGTTATACGCTGTCACGATGCCCAGATGCGGGGCGCGACCCTCGGCAAGCTGGGCCTTGTCCTCGCCCGTGGCGGCGTAGGCATGCGCCTGGTTCGAGCAGCTCAGATGCGCGCGCACCGTGCCCGCCTCGGCGGCGGCGCGCAGGCGGGCCAGATAGGCCGAGCGGGTCTTGTGCGACCGCTCCCGGATCCGGTCGGTCACCGCGGCGATTCGGGCATCGAGTGGCATGGGGCAGCTCCCTGTCGGTGGCGTCACCGGTTATATAGGCAGTTAGCGCTAACGGGTCCATCCCGCCGGGGTGTCGCACCGCGCAGCCTTGCGGTGCACGCATGGCGGGGCTGTGGGGTTGGCTGTGGTGATCGCTGGGGTGCCTGCCTATTTCAGCGGCAAGTTGAAAATCCCGGATGCGCCGGAATTGCTGTCCAAGACCGAGAAAGACCGATGAACGAGACCTCGCACCGCTTCACCCGCCTCGATGATGCCACCCTGGAACGCGAAGTGCGCGCCATGCAGGCCGCCTTCGTGCGCGAACACATCCGCCGTGGCCTGCGCTGGCTGCGCGCGCGCCTTGCATCCAACGCAACCCTCGCGCCCGGATCGCGCGCGGCCTGAGCCCTCGGCTCGCGGTCAGCGCGGCGCCTCAGTGTCCGCGCTGGCCATGGCCTCGACCGTCGCGTCGAGCGCCAGCAGGATCGAGGCGTGCCGATTCGCATACTCCCGCGCGGGAAGCAGCACCTCGAACCCGTCAAAAGGCGCGTCCGGCACCGGGCCGCCCGCCGTGAGCATCGCGCGGAGTTGATCGCGCGCGCGTTCGATGGTGGTGCGGTCCGTGCCGATCACCCCCGCCCCCAGCACCGCCGCCGAGGCCTGCCCCAGCGCGCAGGCCTTCACGTCCTGCGCAAAGCGCGCGACGCGGCCACCCTCCATCTCCAGATCGACCGTCACCGCCGAGCCGCATTTGGGCGAGCGTTTGCGCACGCTGGCCTGCGGTGCCTCCAGCCGGCCCAGATGCGGGATATCCGCCGCCAGCGCCAGAATGCGCCCGGAATAGAGCTTCATCAGATCGGCGGTGTCGGACATGGGCGCGCTTTCCGTCGGGGCTTTTCCTGCGCGCGCGCCTTGTCTAAGGACGCGGATGCGCTGCGAAAGGACATAACCCATGACATTCGATCCGCAATCCCTGCGCTATGATGCCGCTGGCCTGATCCCCTGCATCGCGCAGGATCATGCGCGCGGCGACGTGCTGATGGTGGCATGGATGAACGCCGAGGCCGTCGAACGCACGCTCGCCACGGGGCGGGTGACCTACTGGTCGCGCTCGCGCGCGGCGTTCTGGGTGAAGGGCGAAAGCTCGGGCCACGTCCAGCGGCTGGTGGAACTGCGCGTGGATTGCGACCGCGACTGCCTGCTGGCACTGGTGGAGCAGTCCGGCCCCGCCTGCCACACCAACCGGCGCAGCTGCTTCTACACCGCGATCCGCGACGGCGCCGAGGTCGAGATCATGCGGCCCGAGGCAGATTGAGCCAGCCGCGCAGATCGTCCGGGGTGGCGCCCGCCGCGCGATAGGCGGCGATGGCGCGCGCGTCGTCGCGCTTGGCGAGCCGCTTGCCAGCGTCATCACGGATCAGACGGTGGTGGTGATAGGCGGGCGTCGGCAACTCCAGCAGGCGTTGCAGCAGCAGGTGGATGAAGGTGGCCTCGAACAGGTCGACGCCGCGCACGACCTCGGTGATGGATTGCGCGGCGTCGTCGACCACCACCGACAGGTGGTAGCTGGTGCCCATGTCGCGCCGTGCGAGCACCACGTCGCCCACCTGCGCGCGCATCCAGTCGGGGTCGAGCGCGTGCTCACCGTCGAACGCCGCGCCGGTTTCGACGAAGGTCGCCGCGCCGGCCAGCCGCAGCGCGCGGGCCATGTCCAGCCGCAGCGCGTCGTCGGGGGTGGCGTCAGACATTGGACGGGCGCGGCAGGTGCCGGGATAGACCAGCCCGTCGGGGCCGATGGGCGCGCCCTCCTGCGGGGCGCCGAGAGCGGCCCGAATGTCCGCGCGCCGGCAGCGGCAGGGGTAGAGCACGCCGAGATTCGCCAACTGACAAAGTGCTGCGCGATAGGCGGGCATCCGCGCCGACTGGCGCATCACCGGGTCGGGCCAGCGCAGGCCCAGCCAGTGCAGATCGTCGTAGGTCGCGGTCTCGAACTCGGGACGGCAGCGGGCGCGGTCGATGTCCTCGATCCGCAACAGAAAGGTGCCCCCCGCCGCACGGTCCGCCGCGGTCAGCGCCGAGAACGCGTGGCCCAGATGCAGCGGCCCGGTGGGCGAGGGGGCAAAGCGCGTGACCGGGGGCGTGGCCCGGGGCGCGCTCATCCGCTCCCGGTGGCGGCGAGGGCAGGAGCCGCCTGCGCGGCGAGCCAGTCGTTGAAGGCGGCCTTGGCGCGGTCGGTGTAGGCCTTGTAACGCTCACGCCGCCCGCGCCGCCCGCCGCGCGCGTCGATGGGCGGAAAGAGGCCGAAATTGACGTTCATCGGCTGGAAGGTCCTTGCTTCGGCGCCGCCTGTTATGTGGTGGACCAGCGCGCCCATCGCGGTCTCGCGCGGCGGCGGTGGAAGGTCGCGGCCCAGGATCTCGGCCGCGGCGAGCCGCCCCGCCAGCAGCCCCATCGCGGCCGATTCGACATAACCCTCGACCCCCGTGATCTGGCCTGCAAAGCGCAGATGCGGGCGCGCGCGCAGCCGCAGCCGGTCATCCAGAAGCGTCGGCGAATTGAGGAAGGTGTTGCGGTGGATCCCGCCGAGGCGCGCGAATCGCGCGTCCTCGAGCCCCGGGATCATGCGCAGCACTTCCGTTTGCGCGCCGTATTTCATCTTCGTCTGGAAGCCCACGATGTTGTAGAGCGTGCCAAGCGCATTGTCGCGGCGCAGTTGCACCACCGCATGGGGCTTCACGTCCGGCGCGTGCGGGTTGGTCAGACCGACGGGCTTCATCGGCCCGTGGCGCAATGTTTCACGCCCGCGTTCGGCCATCACCTCGATCGGCAGGCAGCCATCGAAATACTGCGCGGTCTCGCCGGGTTTGAAGGCGGTCTTGTCGGCGGCGAGCAGCGCATCGACGAAAGCCTCGTATTGCGCGCGGTCCATCGGGCAGTTGAGATAGGCGGTGCGCTGGTCCTCGGTCTCGCCCTTGTCATAGCGCGACTGGAACCAGGCGCGCGACATGTCGATGCTGTCGAAATAGACGATGGGCGCGATGGCGTCGAAGAAGGCAAGCGCGTCGGCGCCGGTGGTGGCGGCGATGGACTCGGCCAGCGCCCCCGAGGTCAGCGGCCCGGTGGCGATGATCCAGTGGCCGCTGTCGGGCAGCGCGCGGAGTTCGCCCGGGGCGATGGTGATGCGCGGATGCGCCTGCAACCGGGCGGTGACGGTACCCGAGAACGCATCGCGGTCCACCGCCAGCGCGCCGCCCGCGGGCAGCGCCGTGGCGTCGGCGGCGGCCATGATCACGCCGCCCGCCGCGCGCATCTCCCAGTGCAGCAGGCCGACGGCGTTGTTCTCGTCGTCGTCCGAGCGCAGCGAGTTCGAGCACACCATTTCCGCCAGATCGCCGGTGCGGTGCGCGAAGGTGCCGGTGTTCGGGCGCATCTCGTGGATCACCACGTCGACGCCCATGTTGGCGGCCTGCCAGGCGGCCTCGGCCCCCGCCATGCCGCCGCCCACGATGTTCAAGGTCTGTGTCATGGAGGTGATGTAACGCGCAATGCCGCCCCGGGGAAGAGCCCCCGCGCGCCCGGCCCCGGCCGGAGCGCCCACCCGCCCGCCCCGCTCCGGCCGGGGCCGGGCGCGCGGGGGCTCGGCTTCGGCGGCTCAGGCCCGGCGGCGGGAGGTGAAGCGCGGCAGCATGGCCGAGAAGTCGCGGCCGCGGCCGTCCTCGGATTCGACGAATTGCGCGTAAAGCTCGGCAGCGCGGGCGCCCATGGGCGTGTCGGCGTCCACGGCCTCGGCGGCCTGCTGGCTCAGGCGCAGGTCCTTGAGCATCAGTTCGGCCGCGAAGCCGGGGCGGTAGCCGTTGTCGGCGGGGCTTTGCGGCCCCACGCCCGGGGCCGGGCAGTAGCTGGTCGCCGACCACGACTGTCCCGAGGAGGTGGACACCACGTCATAAAGCCGCGCGCGGTCGAGGCCGAGCCGGTCGGCGAGCGCGAAAGCCTCGCAGGTGGCGATCATGGTGACGCCGAGGATCATGTTGTTGCAGATCTTCGCGGCCTGCCCGGCGCCGGCGCCGCCGCAGTGGACGACGCGCTGGCCCATGATATCCAGAAGCGGGGTGACCGTGGCGACCCCGGCATCGCTGCCGCCGACCATGAAGGTCAGCGTCCCTGCCGCCGCGCCGACTGTCCCGCCCGAGACCGGCGCGTCGAGCGCGTCGATCCCGGCGGCGGCGGCTTCGGCCGCCACGGCGCGGGCGCTGTCGACATCGACGGTGGAGCAGTCGCACAGCACCGCGCCGGGGCGCATCGCGGGCAGGATCTGGGCCGCGACCGCGCGCAGGATGGCGCCGTCGGGGAGCATGGTGAGCACGACCTCGGCATCGCGGGCGGCCTCGGCGGCGCCGGGCGCGTGGCGGACGCCGTCGGGCACCGGGGCGGCGGGGTCGAAGCCCGCGACGTGATGGCCCGCGCGGGCAAGGTTGCCGGCCATGGGCGCGCCCATGTTGCCCAGTCCGATGAAGGCGAGGTTCATCGCGGTTCCTCCGTGTCAGTATCGTGCGTATCGGCGTCGAATGTCAGCTCGTCTGCGCCGAGCGGGGCGAGCATCGCCGCGACCTCGGCGTCGGGGACGTCGAACAGCGTGGCGTGCGCCCAGCGCGGGGCGTGGTCGCGGTCGATGATCTGCGCGCGAATGCCCTCGGCAAAATCGCCCTGATCGAGGCTGCGCCACGTCCAGCGGTATTCCTGCCGCAGGGCGCTCTGGATCGACGCGGCGGCCTCGGCCGAGGCAATCACGCGCGCCGCGCCGACGAGGCACAGGGGGCTTGCTCGGCGCAGCGCGGCGGCGGCGTCTTGCGCCCAGCCGGTCGGGCTCGCGGCGAGGCGGGCGAGCGCCTCGGCCACGCCCGAGGGGGCGAAGGCGGCGTCGATCGCGGTGTCGATGGCGGGCGCGCGGGCAGCGAGGGGGCTGTCGGGTGCCGGGAGTGCGGCCTGATCGAGGCGCCGCACATCACCATCGGCGCAGAGCGCGGCGATGAGCGGGGGCCAGTCGGCCTCGGGGATGTGATGGTCGGCAAAGCCCGCATGGATCGCGTCGCCGGGCCCCATTCGCGCGCCGGTCAGTCCCAAATAGAGCCCCAGCCGCCCCGGCGCGCGCGCCAGCAGATGCGAACCGCCGGTGTCGGGGATCAGCCCGATGGCGCATTCGGGCATCGCCACGCGCGCGCTCTCGCCCACCACCCGGTGCGAGGCGTGGCAGCCGAAGCCCACACCGCCGCCCATCACGTAGCCATGCAGAAAGCTCACGATGGGTTTCGGATAGCCCGCCAGCCGCGCGTTCATGCGGTATTCGTCATGCCAGAAGCGCCGCCCCGCGCCCGGGTCGTCCCGCTGCATCGCCGCGTGCATGTAGGCGATGTCGCCGCCCGCGCAGAACGCCCGCTGGCCCACGGCATCGAGGATCACCAGCCGCACGCGCTCGTCGCCCTCCCACGCATCGAGCGCGGCCAGCGTGTCGATGCAGACCTGATGCGTCAGCGCGTTCAGCGCCTGCGCGCGGTCGAGCGTGATGCGCCCGGCGCGGCCGTCGATCCGGATATGCGCATCCGGCGCCATTCAGCGCCCCCGCCTGCAAGGCGGCACCCGGCCCGTGCCTGCACGGGCCGCGCCCGCGGGGCGCGCAGGGTGGGTGGGTGGGCGCGGCCCGCGGGCGCTTCGCAACGAAGGCCGTCCCGCGCGCGGGCTCAGGCGGCGCGCCACTTGATCGAACAGCCCATGGATGGCACCTGCTCGCGCGGACCCGCGCCGGTTTCGGCGACCTGCACCATCGCCTCGAACAGCTCGCGCCGCGCGTCGGGGTCCGCGGGCCGCGCGCCCGAGGCATCGAGCCGACCACGATACTGCAGCCCGCCCTGCGCGTCGAATCCGAAGAAATCCGGCGTGCAGGCGGCGCCAAAGGCGCGCGCGACGCGCTGGTCCTCGTCATGCAGATAAGGGAAGGGGAAGCCGCGCTCCTCGGCCATGCGGCGCATCTCGGGGAAGCTGTCGGCGGGGTGGGTGGTGGCGTCGTTGGCGCAGATCGCTGCGACGCCGATGCCGTGGGCCTGAAGCTCCCGCGCATCGCGCAGGATCCGGTCGAGCACTGCCAGCACATAGGGACAGTGGTTGCAGATGAACATGACCAGCGTGCCCTTCGGCCCGGCGATGTCCGCCAGCCGGTAGCGCTTGCCATCGGTGCCGGGCAGGTCGAAATCGGGTGCGCGCCAGCCGAACTCGCAGACGGGGGTGGATTCTGCCATGCGATCTCCTCCGGGTTACTGCGCGCAGTGTGTCACGTGCGCGGGAGCGAAGGCAATGTCCGCCTTGTTCTTGCGCGCCGGTGATGCGAAGGGACGCCGGTCAGTGAGGGGATGATGGCCGATGGACCTCAGGATGGACCGCGCGGCGCTTGACGCCTTCGTGCAGGCCGAGCTGCCGCAACTCCGCGACGATGTCAGCATCGCGCGCGTCGCCCCGATGGCGCTCGACCTGCGCCTGCATGTCGGCGCAGGGCATTTGCGCCCGGGCGGCACCGTGTCCGGCCCGGCGATGTTCGCACTGGCCGATGTGGCGTTCTATCTGGCGCTTTTGGCGATGATCGGCCCGCAGGCGCTTGCGGTGACCACGAACGCCGCGATCGATTTCATGCGCAAACCCGCAGCCGGGGTCGACCTGCGCGCCGAGGCGCGGATCCTCAAGCTCGGGCGCGTGCTGGCGGTGGGGGACGTGCTGGTCTTCTCGGACGGCGCGGCGGCGCCGGTTGCGCGGGCGGGGCTGACCTATTCCATCCCGCCTTTGCGCGCATGACCCCGGCGGCGCGCCTGCAGGCTGCGGCCGAGGTGCTGGACCGCATCCTTGCGGGGCGCGCGCCCGAACCCGCGCTGTCGGGCTGGGCGCGCGCCAGCCGCTACGCCGGGTCCAAGGACCGCGCGGCGGTGCGCGACCATGTCTTCGACGCGCTGCGCCAGCGCCGGTCGCTGGCAGCGTTGGGTGGCGCCGACACCGGGCGCGGGTTGATCCTGGGGCTCCTGCGGCGCAGCGGGGATTTCAGCGCGCTTGGCGCCGGTCCCCACGCGCCGCCGCCCCTTGATGACGCCGAGGCCGCGCACATGGCCGCCCCGGTGCGCATGCGCCCGCTCGAGGCGCTGGACTGCCCCGACTGGCTGGCGCCGCATCTGCGCCGCGCGCTGGGGGCCGATTTCGCCCCGGTCATGGAGGCGCTGCGCCACCGCGCCCCGGTCTTCGTGCGTGTGAACCTGGCGCGCACCGACCGCGACGGCGCGATCGCGGCGCTTGCCGCCGACGGGATCGCGTCCACGCCGCATCCGCTCGCACCCACCGCGCTGGAGCTGGGCGCGGGTGCCCGCCGCCTGCGGCACGCCGCCGCCTACGCGCAAGGGCTGGTCGAGCCGCAGGACGCTGCCTCGCAGGCCGTGGTGGCGGCGCTGCCGGCGCTGTCGGGCCAGCGCGTGCTCGACTATTGCGCCGGGGGCGGCGGCAAGGCGCTGGCGATGGCCGCCCGCGGGGCCAAGGTCAGCGCGCATGACATCGATCCGCGACGCATGCGCGACATCCCCCCGCGCGCCGCGCGTGCCGGGGTCCGCATCGCGCTGCCCAAGCGGCTGCGCGCCGATTTCGATCTGGTGCTGGCCGATGCGCCGTGCTCGGGCGCGGGGAGCTGGCGGCGCGACCCGGCGGGCAAGTGGGCGCTGACGCCCGCGCGGTTGGCCGGGTTGCGCGCGCAGCAGGCCGCGGCTCTGGACGCGGCGGCGGCCCATCTCCGCCCCGGCGGTGTTCTGGCCTACGCGACATGCTCGCTGCTGCGCTGCGAGAACGATGACGCGGTGGCTGCCTTCGCCCGGCGCAGCCCGGGCTGGACGCTGACCGCGCGGCATGTCTTCACACCGCTGCAGGGCGGCGATGGGTTCTTCCTGGCGCTGCTGCGCCGGGATGCGACGGCGTGATGCGATCCGCGGGCGCGCGGCGCAGGCTGGTTAACCCGGAGTTTACTCCTGATGCGTAGGGTCGGGGAAAGGACAGTGCGAAGGAATCGCTGGTGGCAGAGCTTTCACTTGGCCGCACGCCCATGACCGACCTGGTGACACAGGCCTGGCGGATCGCGCCGTTGATCGCCGTGGTCGGGGGTGCGCTCGCGCTGCTTGGCTGGGTGGGGCCTGGGGCGGTCCTGCCGGTCGTGCTGATGACGCTGGGTGCCACCCTGCTGGTGCTTGCGGTGATGTTGCTGGGGGCGCAGGCCTGGACCTGGCGTGCGCGGACGCGCCGAATCGACGGGCTCGCGGCCGCGCTCGCGCGCGAACCCGCGCCGCGTCTGCTGGTCGATCCGTGCGACGACCGGATCGTCTGGCGCAACGATGCCGCGCGCGCGCTCGCGCCGCCGGACCGTGGCGATGGGGCGGCGGCGTTCCTGTCCGACTGGCTCGCCGATCCGGACGAACGGGTTGGCAGGCTGCACGACCGCGCGCGTGCCGCCGGGCACGTGCAGGACATTGTCCGGACCGCCAACGGGGAGCTGTCGATCGCGATCGACGCGTTGCACGATGATCTTATGCTCTGGCGGCTCGAACAGCGCCCGGCGGAACACCCTGTCGCAGCGCCGCGCGCCGCCACCGCCCCCGAGGCGTTCGAGAGCCTCCCCGTGGGGCTCGTGCGCCTCGGCCCCGAGGGTGAGGTGCGGCGCGCCAACCAGCTTGCGCGCCAGTTGCTTGGCATCACGGGGCCGGGGCCGGAGCGGCTTGCGAACCTGCTGGAGGGGCCGGGCCGCCCGGTCAACGACTGGCTGGCCGACGCATGGCAGGGCCGCGTCGCCTCGGCCGCCGAGATCATGTGCGTCAGCGGCGCCCATGATGAGCGCTTCGTCCAGGTGAGCCTTCGACGGACCGACGCTTCGGGCGCGCCCGAGCTGCTCGCCCTGGTTACCGATGCGACCGAGTTCAAGGCATTGGAAGACAAGTTCACGCAGAGCCAGAAAATGCACGCGGTGGGGCAACTCGCCGGCGGGGTCGCACATGATTTCAACAACCTGTTGACGGCGATCGGCGGCTACTGCGATCTGCTTCTGCTGCGCCACGACCGCACCGACCCGGACTATCCTGACCTTGTGCAGATCCAGCAGAATGCCAACCGTGCCGCAAGCCTGGTGCGCCAGTTGCTGGCGTTTTCCCGCAAGCAGCGCCTCGATCCCGAAGTGATCGACCTCGAGGACACGCTCCACGATCTGGCACATCTGCTCAACCGTCTGCTGGGCGAGCGCGTGACCCTGACGCTGGTGCATGGCGAAGGGGTGGCGCCGATTCGCGCCGACCGACGGCAGCTCGAGCAGGTGCTGCTGAACCTCGTGGTCAATGCGCGCGACGCGATGCCGCTGGGGGGCGAGATCCGCGTGGAAACCCGCGCCGTGACGCTCGATGCCGACCTGCAGCGCGACCGGGCGCGCGTCCCCGCAGGCGATTACGCGCAGATCGTGATCCGGGACCAGGGCGTGGGCATCGCACCCGAGAAACTGCCCAAGATCTTCGATCCGTTCTTCACCACCAAGCGCCCCGGCGAAGGCACCGGGCTTGGTCTGTCGACCGCCTACGGCATCGTCAAGCAGACCGGAGGCTTCATCTTCGTCGATTCCGAAGTGGGGGAGTGGACGACCTTCACGCTCTATTTCGCCGCCCATCATCCCGCGCTCGCCGATCCAGACCACGATGCGGCATCCCCTGTGCCCGACAGCCGCACTGCGCTCGCCCATACCCGGGGCGTGATCCTGCTGGTCGAGGATGAAGCACCCGTCCGCGCCTTCAGCGCGCGCGCCCTGCAGATGCAGGGGCACGAAGTGATCGAGGCGGCGTCCGGCGAGGCGGCGCTGGAACTGCTGGACGACCCCGGGCTGCACATCGACCTCTTCGTGACCGATGTCGTGATGCCGGGGCTCGACGGGCCCGGCTGGGTCCGCGAGGCGCGCAAGGCGCGTCCGGATGTCGGGGTGATCTTCGTCTCGGGCTACGCCGACGAAGCGATCGCGCTGGCGCATGATGCGATGCCCAACGCCGAGTTCCTGAGCAAGCCCTACACGCTGCAACAACTGTCCGAGACCGTCGCGGCGCGCCTGGCCTGAACCTGTCCCGAACGCGCGTCCCGATCGGGGCCGGCGCCTCCGGTGCCTGCGGTGTCGCCGCGCGCTCCGGCCATGGCGGCCCGGCGCCCGCAACGGCAGGTCCGGCGCAAGTTGCACGGTGCATGGTGCACGGGTGCGCCGCGCGCCATTCCCGCGTCCAACATCCTCCCATCATCGAACCGCGTCGCGTGTCGAGCAGCTGGATGCGGATCCACTTCCGCGCGACAGCCTCGACACTACCCATCCGCCGCGCTCACGGGGTTCCGGCATGCCGGCGACGAACCCTCGGACCTTGCGCGCGGGGCTGCTTTCAGGCGCGCCGCGCGAACGCGGCCGCCCCTGCAGCCTGTCATGTCGGCCGCGCGCGCAGGCCCCCTGCGGCGCGCCGTCGCGGCCCTTGTGCCGGACGCTGAAGGATGCCAGAAACTTCACATGGTAACGACTCCCGCGGACCGGTCGGACACGTCGCGCCCGGTCGTGGGTGTGTTCTGGATGCTGGTCACCGGCGTGTGCTTTGTCGCAGTGACCGGGATCGTCAAGCATCTGGGCGACGACATGCCGGCGGCGCAGTCTGCCTTCCTGCGCTACCTGCTGGGGCTGGTGTTCCTGCTGCCCATGATCCCGGCGCTGCGCCGCGCCCGGCTGTCGCGCGGCGATGTGGGGCTGTTCGGGCTGCGCGGGGTGGCGCACAGCCTTGGCGTGATCCTGTGGTTCTATGCCATGACCCAGATCCCGATCGCCGAGGTCACGGCGATGAATTATCTCTCGCCGGTCTACGTGACGCTGGGCGCGGCGCTTCTGCTGGGCGAACGGCTGGCGGCGCGGCGGCTCCTTGCGATCGCGGCGGCGCTGCTGGGGGCGCTGATCATCCTGCGCCCGGGGTTCCGCGAGATCTCGCCCGGGCATCTGGCGATGCTGGGCACGGCGGTGCTGTTCGCGGCGTCGTATCTGCTGGCCAAGCGCATGTCGGCGACGTGCAGCGCGTCGGTGGTGGTGGGGCTGTTGTCGATCACGGTCACCGTGGGGCTGGCACCCTTCGCGGCGGTGGTCTGGGTGACGCCGAGTTTCGAGCAACTCGCCTGGTTGTTTCTGGTCGCCTTCTTCGCAACCGCCGGGCACTTCACGATGACCTTGGCCTTCGCCGCCGCGCCGATCACCGTCACGCAGCCGGTGACGTTCCTGCAACTGGTCTGGGCGGTGGTCCTGGGCGCGGTGGTGTTCGCCGAGCCCGCCGATATCTGGGTGATCTTCGGCGGGTCGGTGATCATCGGCTCGGCCTGCTTCATCACCTGGCGCGAGGCTGTCCTGCGCCGCCGCGCCGCTCCGGTGCCGCATCCCGGCGAATGAGCAGCATCAGCCTGCGCCGCGGTTGTCTCGCACGCGCTGCGCCTTGCCTTCCGACCGCGGCGCGCCGCCGGGTTCGTGCACCACCACCTTCGCGGTGACCCCCAGCGTGGACTTGATGTGGTGCCCCAGCTCGCGTTCCGAGGCGCTGCGGGCTCCCGCATCCGCCGCCGCCGCCGTGGCTTCGGTGTGCACGGTCATCGCGTCCATCCGTCCGCTGCGCGTCAGTTCGATCTGGAAATGCGGCGCGAGGCCCGCGCATTTCAGGATCTGCTCCTCGATCTGGGTGGGGAAGATATTGACGCCGCGCAGGATGATCATGTCGTCCGAGCGGCCGGTGATCTTCTCGATCCGGCGCATGGACCGCGCGGTGCCGGGCAGCAGCCGCGTCAGGTCGCGCGTGCGGTAGCGGACGATCGGCAGCCCTTCCTTGGTGAGCGTGGTGAACACCAGCTCGCCCAGCTCGCCATCGGGCAGGACCTCGCCCGTGGCGGGGTCGATGATCTCGGGGTAGAAGTGATCCTCCCACAGGTGCAGGCCGTCCTTGGTTTCCACGCATTCATTGGCCACGCCCGGGCCCATCACCTCGGACAGGCCGTAGATGTCGACCGCGTGCATGTCGAAGGCGGCCTCGATCTCGGCGCGCATGGCGTTGGTCCACGGCTCGGCGCCGAAGATCCCCACCGCAAGCGAGCTTTCCCGAGGGTCCAGCCCCGCGCGCTGGAATGCGTCCAGGATCGAGAGCATGTAGGACGGCGTCACCATGATCACGCGCGGCTTGAAATCGGTGATCAGCGTCACCTGCCGCTCGGTCATCCCGCCCGAGACCGGGACGACGGTGCAGCCCAGCCGCTCGGCCCCGTAATGCGCGCCCAGGCCCCCGGTGAACAGCCCGTAGCCGTAGGAGATGTGCACGATATCCCCCGCGCGCCCGCCCGAGGCGCGGATCGAGCGCGCCACCAGATCGGCCCAGGTGTCGATGTCGCGCGCGGTGTAGCCAACCACCGTCGGCTTGCCGGTGGTGCCCGAGGACGCATGCACCCGCGCCAGCTTCTCGCGCGGGACGGCGAACATGCCGAAGGGGTAGGTGTCGCGCAGGTCGGTCTTCAGCGTGAATGGGAACTTCGCCAGATCGGCGAGGGTCTTCAGGTCGTCGGGGTGCACGCCGTGCTCGTCGAACCGCGCGCGATAGAAGGCCGAGTTGGCGTAGGCGTGGCCCAGCGACCATTTCATCCGGTCGAGCTGCAGCGCGGCGATTTCATCGCGCGAGGCGGTCTCGATCGGTTCCAGATCGCCGGGGCGGGGGCTGAGGTCTTCCATCGGTCAGGGCTCCGTCAGTCAGGCTCGGGCAGGTGGGTGCCCTTGATGGTGCGCGAATGGCCGCGAAACTGCGCGATCACCGCGCCCGCGTCGGTGCGCACGGTGATGTCGTAGATGCCGCTGCGCGCGCGGCGGTCGAGCTCGGTCGCCTCGGCGCGCAGGGTGTCGCCGGCCCGCGCGGGGGCAAGGTAGGTGATCGCCGCATGCTGGCCCACGGTGCGCTGGTTGTAGCCGTTGCAGGCGAAGGCGAAGGCCGAATCGGCGAGCGCGAAGATGAACCCGCCGTGGCAGATGCCGTGGCCGTTGGTCATCGCCTCGGTCACCGGCATCGACAGCGTCGCGGTGCCGGGGCCGACCGCGTCCAGCGTCATGCCCAGCCCCTGCGAGGCCGTGTCATCGGCCCACATGGCCGCCGCGCAGGCCTCGGCCAGCGCCTGCGGGTCGCGCGGGACGCTCATTTGCCGGTGAACGCCGCGGGGCGTTTTTCAAGGAAGGCGGCGACGCCCTCGGCGTAATCCGCGCTGTGCCCGGCGCGGCGCTGCAATTCGCGCTCCAGTTCCAGCTGCGTGTCCAGGTCGTTGTCCGAGGCCGCCTGAATCGCGGCCTTGGTCAGCCCCAGCCCGACGGTCGGCCCGGCGGCGAGGCGTTCGGCGAGCGCCGTGGCCTCGGCCATGAGCGCGTCATCGGGGACCGCGCGCCAGATCAGGCCCCACTCGGCGGCCTGCGCGGCGCCCAAGGGTTCGGCCGTCATGGCCAGCGCCTTGGCGCGCGCCTCGCCCAGCAGATGCGTCAGCGTCCAGCTGCCACCCGCGTCGGGGACCAGCCCCAGCCTGGAGAACGCCTGGATGAAGCGCGCCGACTCCGCCGCCAGCACGATGTCGCAGGCCAGCGCGACGTTGGCGCCCGCACCCGCGGCGACCCCGTTCACCGCTGCCACGACGGGTTTGTCGAGGCCGCGGATCGCGCGGATCAGCGGGTTGTAGTAGCGGCCCAGCGTCTCGCCCAGATCGGGGGGCGGGCCGCCGGCGCGCGGGTCGCGCGCGCCCAGGTCCTGCCCGGCGGAAAACGCGCGCCCCGCACCGGTCAGCAGCACCGCGCGCACGGCCGGGTCCGATGCCGCGCGGTCGACCCCCGCGCGCAGCTCCTCGTGCATCGCCTCGTTGAACGCGTTGAGCTTGTCGGGCCGGTTCAGAACCAGCCGCAGCACCCCGTGTTCCAGCGTGGTTTCAACGCTTTGCGTGTCGGACATGCCCATCCTCCCGGACGGAAACTGGCACGAAGACGCGGTGCGGTCAATTCCGTGAAATGCGGCTCAGAGCAGCGACCGCACCTTTTCGGCCACCGCTTCGGGGGTTATCCCGAACGCGCGGTAGAGCGCATCCGCAGGCGCCGAGCCACCAAAGCCGTGCATCCCCACGAAGCCCGATTTCTCGCGCCGTCCACGTTCGCCGTAAAGCCAGCGATCCCAGCCGAAGCGCAGCGCGGCCTCGACCGCCACGCGGACGGGGCCTGCGGGCAGGACGCGGCGGCGATAGCTTTCGGGCTGGTCCTCGAACAGCTCCCAGCAGGGCATCGACACCACGCGCGTGCCGATGCCCTCGGCCTGCAGCAGGTCGCGCGCGGTCATGGCGATGGCAACCTCGGAGCCCGTGGCCATCACGATCGCCTGGCGCTTGCCCTCGGCCTCGGCCAGCACATAGGCGCCCTGCGCGGTGAGGTTCTTGATCTTGTGCTCGGTGCGCAGCGTCGGCAATCCCTGCCGCGAGAGCGCCAGCACCGACGGCGTGCGCGGCGCGGTCAGCGCGCATTCCCACGCCTCGGCGGTTTCCACCGTGTCGGCGGGGCGGAACACGTTGATGTTGGGCGAGGCACGCAGCATCGCCAGATGCTCGACCGGCTGGTGGGTGGGGCCGTCCTCGCCCAGCCCGATGCTGTCATGGGTCATCACATAGGTCACCGGCAGCCCCATCAGCGCCGACAGCCGCATTGCCCCCCGCGCGTAGTCGGTGAAGCACAGGAAGGTGCCGCCATAAGGGCGCACGCCACCGTGCAGCGCCATGCCGTTCATCGCCGCCGCCATGCCGTGTTCGCGGATGCCGTAATGCACGTAGCGCCCGGCGCGGTTGTCGGGGTTGAAGATGCCCAGCCCTTCGGTCCTGGTGTTGTTGGACCCGGTCAGGTCGGCCGACCCGCCGATGGTCTCGGGGAGCACCGCGTTGATGACCTCGAGCGCCATTTCCGAGGATTTGCGCGTGGCGACCTTGGGTGCGGTCTCGGAGACCTGCTTTTTCAGCGCCCGCAGCGCGCTGGTCAGCTTGCCCGGCGCCTCGCCAGCCATGCGGCGGGTGAATTCGGCCCGCTTGCGCCCCGAGAGCGCGTCCAGCCGCGTCTGCCACGCTGCGTGTTCGGCGGCGCCGCGCCGGCCGATGGCGGCCCAGGCGGCGCGCACATCGTCGGGGATCTCGAAGGGCCCGTGCGCCCAGCCGTAGATCTCGCGCACGCGGGCGATCTCGTCATCGCCCAGCGGCGAGCCGTGCGCGCCGGCGGTGTCGGCCTTGTTCGGGCTACCGTAGCCGATGGTGGTCTTGCAATCGACCAGCACGGGGCGGTCGGCGACCTTGGCGGCGCTCAGCGCGCGGTCGATATCGGCGGGGTCGTGGCCGTTGCAGGCGATCACGTGCCACCCGGCGGCGGCGAAGCGCGCGCGCTGGTCGGTGGTGTCCGACAGGCTCACCCGCCCGTCGATCGAGATGTCGTTGTTGTCCCACAGCACGATCAGCCGCGAGAGCTTCTGCATCCCCGCCAGCCCGATCGCCTCGTGGCTGATGCCTTCCATCAGGCAGCCGTCGCCCGCGATCACCCAGGTGCGGTGGTCCACCACTTTCGGTCCGAACTCGGCGCGCAGCGCTTCCTCGGCCATCGCGAAGCCCACGGCGTTGGCGAGCCCCTGACCCAGCGGGCCGGTGGTGGTCTCGATCCCCTTGGCGTGGCCGTATTCGGGGTGCCCGGCGGTGATCGATCCCAGCTGGCGGAAGTTGCGCAGCTGGTCCAGCGTCATGTCCGCATAGCCGGTCAGGTGCAGCAGCGCATAGAGCAGCATCGAGCCGTGCCCCGCCGACAGGATGAAGCGGTCGCGGTCGGCCCAGTCGGGGGCGGCGGCGTCGAATTTCAGGTGCTTTTCGAACAGGACCGTGGCCACATCGGCCATCCCCATCGGCATGCCGGGATGCCCGGAGTTTGCCGCCTGCACCGCGTCCATCGCCAGCACGCGGATGGCGCAGGCCTTGGTCCAGTGATCGGGATGGGTCTGGCGAAGCGTGTCGATGTCCACGGCGCAATTCCTCCGGTTGCGGTTCGCGCATTGCTCTATGCAGTCTTTGATGTGAGCGCAAGCATGGCGGCAGGGCGCGGATCGGTTGGAATGGCGCGGGGATGTGATTAAGCTGGCGCCACGGTTACGAAAGCGTTGCACCGGGTGATTCGGCCCGGCGCCAGGAAGGAGCCGCCGATGAGCCAGATTGCCGAGCTGGAGCGCCGCATCGCCGCTGCGTTGGAGCGTATCGGGAAGGGGGTCGAGCGGCTGGAGAAGCAGCCCGCCGCCGCGCCGGTGGATGACGGCTCCGAGCTGCCGCGCCTGCGTCAGGAGCTCGAGGCGGAACGCGCCAAGACCGCCCGGCTGAGCGAGCGGCTCAATGCGCAGCGCGAGCGCAAGGCCTCGGGCGCGGCGCAGCTGGAGCGCAGGCTTGCGCGGATGACCGAGCAACTCGATCTGCAAAGCCTGGAAATGCTGCGCCTGAAGAAAGCCAACGCCAAGCTGGTCGAGGCCAACGCCGCGTTGCGCGACGCGCAGATCGCCGGAACCCCGGATTCGGTGGTGCTGAACCGCTCGCTGTCGGCCGAACTGGACGCGCTGCACGCCGAGCGCCGCGCCGAGATGGCCGAGATGGAAGAGATCCTCGCCGAGATCCGGCCGCTTGTGAACGGGAGCGACACCCATGCCTGAGCAGACCATCACCATCGGCAACAAGCAGTTCGATGTCGCCTGCCAGCCGGGCGAGGAGCATTACCTGGAGGCCGCGGCCAAGATGCTGGATGCCGAGGCGCAGACCCTGCTGTCGCAGATCGGCCGCGTGCCCAGCGAACGCATGCTGCTGATGGCGGGGCTGATGCTCGCCGACAAGACCGCCGCCGCCGAGGACCGCCAGCGCCTGGCCGAGAACGAGGTCGCCGCGCTGAAATCCGAGCTGCGCGCGCTGCGCGAGCGCCCCGCGCCCGAGCCCGAGACGGTGCAGGTGGCCGTTGTTCCCGACGAGGTCACCAGCGCAATGGCCGAGCTTGCCGCCCGCGCCGAGGCGCTGGCCGAGCATATCGACAGGCAGGGCCGTTCCGAGGGCAGCTGATCCCGCTGATCCCGAAGCGACGCCGGGGCAGGCAACGCTCATGACACAGGCCGGGCGAAACCCGGCCTTTCGGTGTGCCCGCCGCCTGCGCGGCTTTGCTGTGCGCCGCCGGAGACGTGGCGCGCGCTTACTTGCTCCCGGCGTCGCTGCGGGGCTTTTCGGTGCCGCCCGCCGGGGCTGCACTTTTGCGCGCCTCGGTCGCTGCGGTCACGGCGGCCGAGCTCCGGTGCGCCTCGGGTTGCGGGGCGGGTTTGCGCGCCGGTGCCGCTTCTGCGGGCTCGGCCACCTTGGCGGGGCGCTGCGCGTCGGCCGCGCTGCGATACGTCGCCTCGCCCAGCGGGTCGTCCTGGCGGTGCACCGATCCTTCGAAATGCGCACCCGATTCGATGGCGATGGTCTTGTGGATGATGTCCCCCTCGACCCGCGCCGAGGATGTCAGCCGCACCTTCAGCCCGCGCACGCGGCCGATCACCCGGCCGTTGATGACGATGTCATCGGCCACGATCTCGCCGCGGATCGTCGCGGTCTCGCCCACGGTCAGCAGATGCGCGCGGATGTCGCCGTCGATCACGCCTTCGACGACGATGTCGCCGGTGGTCTTGAGGTTGCCCGTCACCGAAAGATCGCCGGAGAGCACCGACGCCGCCGGCTTGGCCTTGCTCGCGTGCGTGCCGACCGGCGCGGCCGATGGTTCGGGGCTGGGGCGGAAGCCGGGGACCGGGTCGGCGCCGAGCCGCGGCTTGGGATCTTCGGCCGGCACAGCCTTCGGCCCGGGTTCCTTGATGCGGCTCTTAGAAAACATTCTGACCTGCCCTTATGTAAGTGATCGGGTTGACCGGGGTTCCTCCGACGCGGACCTCATAGTGCAGATGCACACCGGTCGACGCGCCAGTGGTGCCCATACCACCGATCCGGTCCCCGCGCGAGACCCTTTGTCCCTGACGCACATCTATGCTGTTCAAATGCGCGTAATAGGTCTCGATGCCGAAATCGTGCTCGATGATGACCAGATTGCCGTAGCCGCCGCGGCGTCCCGCGTGCTTGACCCGTCCGTCGGCGGTGGCAAGGATCGGCGTGCCGCGCGGTCCGGCCCAGTCCAGCCCGTTGTGCATCCGCGTCCGTCCGGTCAGCGGGTGTCGGCGTGGGCCGAAGCCCGAGGTCTGGCGCACATTGCCCGCCACCAACGGCCGCGTCAGCGGCACGCGCGCCGCGCCGATGCGGAAGCGGTTCAGCCGCTCCAGCCCTTCCAGCACCCCGTTGGCGCGCATCTCGATCGAATCGGGTGCCAGCGTGCCCTGGGTGGATACGGCGATCGGGCGCAGCGCGGGGGGCGTGGCCTGGGCGCCGCTGCGCACCGCGTTCAGGATCTGCTGCGGCTGGACGTTGACGTTGCGGAACATCCGCTCCATCGGCTCCATCGCCAGCTCGATGGCCTCTTCGAGCTGCGTGAAGATGCGGTTGTTGCGCTCGGTCATCAGCCGCGCCTGCATCGCCATATGCTCGGCCTGCTGGCGGTACTGGTCGGCCACATGTTCCGCCAGATCCCGCCCCGAGGCGGTGCTGTCCAGCGCGTCCTTCAGGAAATCCAGCGTCTCTTCGGCGTCGCGGGTGCGCAGGCTCGCGTTGATGGGCTGCAACTCGCCATCGGTCGCTCCGCGTGCCTGCACCACAAGCTGGGCGCGTGCCGCATCGCGCTCGCGCACGCTGCGCTGGAGCGTCCGCTGGATCGACTCGATCCCGGTCTCCAGTTCCATGCGCCGCTCCTCGGAGCGCAGCAGCGCAAGCTGCATGTCGGACACCTGCTCCATCGCCTGCGCAAAGCGCTCCTGCGCGGCTTCGGCTTCCTTGGCGCGGCGGTCGCGCTCGGCAGCGACGGTGTTGAGGCGCAGTTCGTAATTTGCCTGCTCGCGCGCGGCCTGGTCGCGCAGATTGCCCGAGCCGATCGCATCCATCAGCAGGATCGAGGTCGCGATGATCGACCAGGCCAGAAGCGCGCCACCGCCCGCCAGCGCGGTCGCCTGCGTCAGCGGCCTGAGGCGCACATATCGGGTCACCGTGTCGGAGCGGAGAAACAGCCTCTGTTCGGGCAAGACCCGTTCGAGCCGGGCATTGAGCCGATCCGTCAGTCTCTGCAAGATCTCTGTCCCTGTGCTCTGGCGCGCTGCCGGATGGGCCCGGCTGTCCTGGGGGCGACGTTGTTGGATGCGTCGCGCGCGCGGGCGCTCATCGATTCCGTGTTCACAGAGTGTTAAGGGAAGCGGGCAGGTTGCCGCAAGTTTTTTGCCCACTGTTGCGCGTCGGTATCAGCCGCAAAGGGGCAAATGAGCGGGATTTCGCCGAAAAATCCGCCAAGCCCCCACCATTGGGCTCGGCTTTGTCGCGCTGAAACATGCGCTTGCCGCGCAAAGTTGAAGTGAATGCAGTCGCGCAGCCGCGCCGCGCTCACCCCTCGATGGCTTCGATCTCGTCGATCAGCCGCGCGATCATGCTCAGCCCGCGATCCCAGAAATCGGGGTCGGTGGCGTCCAGTCCGAAGGGCGCCAGCAGTTCGCGGTGGTGGCGCGAGCCGCCCGCGCGGAGCATGTCGATGTATTTCGCCTCGAACCCCTCGGGGGCGTCCTCGTAGACGGCGTAGAGCGCGTTCACCAACCCGTCGCCGAAGGCGTAGGCGTAGACGTAAAAGGGCGAATGCACGAAGTGGGGCACATAAGCCCAGAAGGTCTCGTAGCCGTCCATGAACTCGAACGCCGGGCCGAGCGAGTCGGCCTGCACGCTCATCCACAGCGCGTTGATGTCGTCGGGGGTCAATTCGCCGCCCGCCCGGGCGGCGTGGAGCTTGCATTCGAAATCGTAGAACGCGATCTGGCGGATCACTGTGTTGAGCATGTCCTCGACCTTGCCGGCCAGCAGCGTCTTGCGCTCGGCGTCGGTGGCGGCGCGGTCCAGCAGCGTGCGGAAGGTCAGCATCTCGCCGAACACGCTTGCCGTTTCGGCCAAGGTCAGCGGGGTCGCGGACAGAAGCTCCCCCTGGCCCGCGGCCAGCCGCTGGTGCACGCCGTGGCCCAGCTCATGCGCAAGCGTCATCACGTCGCGCGGTTTCCCCATGTAATTCAGCATGATGTAGGGGTGCACGTCGCTCACCGTGGGATGCGCGAAGGCGCCGGGCGCCTTGCCGGGCTTGACGCCCGCATCGATCCAGCCGCGGTCGAAGAACGGCTCGGCCAGCTCGGCCAGCTGCGGCGAGAACCCGGCAAGGGACTCGCTGACCATCGCCCGCGCGGTGGGCCAGTCGATTTTCTTGGCGGGCTCGATCGGCAGAGGGGCGTTGCGATCCCAGATCTGCAGCTTGTCCAGCCCCAGCCAGCGCGCCTTGAGCGCGTAATATCGGTGCGACAGCCGCGGATAGGCCGCCACCACCGCATCGCGCAACGCCTGCACGACCTCGGGTTCGACGTGGTTGGCCAGATGGCGCGCATGCTGCGGCGTGGGCATCTTGCGCCAGCGATCCTCGATCTGCTTTTCCTTGCTCAGCGTGTTGTGCACGCGCGCGAACAGCCGCAGCTTGTCCTGGAACCCGGCGGCCAGCGCGCGCGCCGCAGCCTCGCGGCGGCCGCGGTCGGGGTCGGTCATCAGGTTCAGCGTGGGTTCCAGCGACAGCGCCTCGCCATTCACATCGAAGCTCATCCCCGCGAGCGTTTCGTCAAACAGCCGGTTCCAGGCGGCGGCGCCCACGCTGGACTGGTCATGCAGGAAGCGCTCCAGCTCGTCGGACAGCTGGTGCGGGCGCATGGCGCGCAGGCGCTCGAAAATGGGGCGGAAGCGGGCAAGCTCGGCGTCGGCGGCGAAGAGCGCATCCAGCGCGGCGTCGTCGATGCGGTTGATTTCAAGCGAGAAAAATACCAGCGGCGTGGTCGCGGCCGTTACCTGATCCTGCGCATCGGACATGGCCTTGGCGCGCGCAGGGTCGGTGGTGTTCTGATAGTAGCGCAGCCCCGCATAGGACATCAGCCGCCCCGCGATCATGTCGATGCGTTCATAGCGGCGCACGCACTCCAGCATTCCTGCGGCGTCCAGTCCCGCCAGCTTGCCCTCGTAATCGGCGGCGAAGCGGGCGGCGTCGCGTTCGAGCGTCTCGAAATCGCGGGCGAGTTCCGGGGCGTCGGGGGCCGGGTAGAGGTCCGAGAGATCCCATTCGGGCAACGCGCCAAACGGTGCGGCACCTTCGGCCTTGGCGTCGGCGAGCGGCTGGACGCGTGTGGTGATCATGACAGCTCCATCTGTGACCCGCTCCGGGGTGTAGAGAAATGCCAGGCCGGTCGCAACCGGGCAATCCGGACGGGTGGACGGCGCTCGCGCCGCAAAATAATCTGGCAATTCCTTGGCGTTGCGCTCAAGATATGTGCATGTCCGGGCCTCGTGTCCGTGCTGGTGCCCCCAGCGCCGCCGGGGCGGGTTGCCCGTGGCGCGCTGCGGCCGCCACAAACGGACAAGGCGGAGGGAGTGCGGGTGGAGATGTGGTGACGCAGGCACAGGCTTTCTTCAACGAGATGTTCGACGCCGGCGGCGTCCGCGGTCCGTATCAGCAGCTCCAGAGCTGGGTGGACGACATGCCGGCCGAGCTGCGCAGCCTCAAGCAGGCCGAGGCCGAGGCGCTGTTTCGCCGCATCGGCATCACCTTCGCAGTCTATGGTGAGGGCGGCGACCCCGAGCGGCTGATGCCCTTCGACATGTTTCCGCGGGTCTTCGCGCAGGACGAATGGCGCCGGCTGGAGCGCGGGATCATCCAGCGCGCCAAGGCGCTGAACGCGTTTCTCGCCGATGTCTATGCGCGCGGCGAGATCGTGCGCGCGGGCCTTGTGCCGCGCGACCTGGTCTATCGCAACGAGGCCTTCGAGCCTGCGGTCGTCGGCTTCACTCCGCCGCGCGGGGTGTTCAGCCACATCGTCGGCATCGATCTGGTGCGCACCGGCCCGAACGACTTCCACGTGCTCGAGGACAACTGCCGCACACCCTCGGGCGTGTCCTACATGCTGGAAAACCGCGAGATCATGATGCGGCTGTTCCCCGGCCTGTTCCGTGAAAACCGCATCGCGCCCGTCGATGGCTACTCCGAGGAGCTGCGCCGGACGCTGGCTTCGGTCGCGCCGCCGAAATGCGATGGCGAGCCCACGGTCGTGATCCTGACGCCCGGCGCCTACAACTCGGCCTATTACGAGCACAGCTTCCTTGCCGATCTGATGGGGGTCGAGCTGGTCGAGGGGCAGGACCTGTTCGTGGAGGGCGAGTTCGTCTGGATGCGCACCACGCGCGGCCCGCAGCGGGTGGACGTGATCTACCGCCGGATCGACGACGCGTTCATCGACCCGCTGTGCTTTCGCCCCGATTCCATGCTGGGCGTGCCGGGGTTGATGGATGCCTACCGTTCGGGCGGGGTGACGCTGGCCTCGGCGCCGGGGGCAGGGGTGGCCGACGACAAGGCGATCTACTGCTTCGTCCCCGAGATGATACGCTTCTATCTGGGCGAGGAGCCGCTCTTGCAGAACGTGCAGACCTGGCAATGCGCGCGCTCCGAAGATCTGAAATACGTGCTCGACCATCTGCCCGAACTGGTGGTCAAGGAAGTGCATGGCTCGGGCGGATACGGCATGCTGGTGGGGCCGAAATCCACCCGCGAGGCGCGCGAGGCGTTTCGCGCCCGCATCCTTGCCGATCCGGGCAATTACATTGCGCAGCCGACCTTGGCGCTGTCGGCCTGTCCGACCTTCGTGAACGAAGGCGTCGCGCCGCGCCATGTCGACCTGCGCCCCTATTGCCTGGTCGGCGACCGCGTGACGCTGGTGCCCGGCGGGCTGACGCGCGTGGCGATGACCGAGGGCTCGCTGGTGGTGAATTCCAGCCAGGGCGGCGGGGTCAAGGACACCTGGGTGCTCTCGGAATGACAGAAATCGAACATTTCGCAGGATCGCTATGCTGAGCCGCACCGCCGCCAACCTCTACTGGATGGGCCGCTACATGGAGCGCGCCGAAACCGCCGCGCGGCTGTTGCAGGTGGGCGAACGCATGTCGCTGATCCCGTCGACCGGGGCCGGGCACCGCAGCGAATGGGTGCCGCTCTTGCAGGCCAATGGCAGTTTCCAGACCTTCGAGGCCAAATACCGCGACCCGGTGCAGCGCAATGTCGAAAGCTTCATGTTCTTCGACCATGACAATCCGGGCTCGGTCGCCGCGTGCATCGCGGCGGCGCGTGAAAACGGGCGAATCGTGCGCACGGCGCTGACAAGCCAGGTGTGGGACGCGCTCAACACCGCCTTTCAGGAGCTCAAGGCGCTCGAGCGGACCGAACGCTCCGAGCTTCCTCTGACGCGGCTCACCGACTGGACGCTGCGCAACACCGCGCTTGTGCGCGGGTCGATCGCTGCCACGCAGCTGCGCAATGACGGGCATGATTTCCTGAACATCGGTTATCTGCTCGAACGCGCCGACAACACCGCCCGGCTGATGGACGTGAAATACTTCGTGCTGCTGCCGCGGGTGGACTTCGTGGGCTCGGGGCTGGACAACTACCAGTGGACGACGCTTCTGCGCGCGCTGTCGGCCCACCGCGCGTTCCACTGGGCCTATGGCGGCGAGGTCACGGCCTCCAAGATCGCGCATTTCCTGATCCTCAACCGCCAGTCGCCGCGCTCGCTGCTGACCTCGGTGCAGGGGGTGAACGATCACCTGAACCGGCTGTCGCATGGCTATGGCCGGGCCGGGCGCCCGCAGGCCACGGTGCGCAAGCTGCTGGGCGAGCTCGCCGAGCTTCGCATCGACGAGGTGTTCGACGAGGGCCTGCACGAATTCCTGACGCGCTTCATCCACGAGATCGCCGAACTCGGTGACGCGATCTTCGACGCCTATCTCAGCGGGGACGCTCGATGATCCTGACCGTGCACCACCGGACGCGCTACACCTATGACAGGGCGATGCGCGGCGTCGTGCAGACGCAGCGGCTCACACCCTCGCGGTTTGACGGGCAGAGCGTGCAGGCCTGGGACATCGCCGTGACCTGCGACGACGGGGCGCGCATGGTGCCGGGCGGCAGCTTCCGCGATGGGGCCGGCGATCTGGTGCAGTCGTGCTCGATCGTCGGCCCGGTGACCGAGGTCGTGGTCACGGTGTCGGGCACGGTCGAAACGGTCGATCTGACCGGCGTGCTGCGCGGCCACCGCGAACGCATCCCGCCCGAGGCCTATCTGCGCCCCACCTCTGCCACCGCCGCCGATGTCTCGGTGGCCGATCTGGCGCGGCAGGCCACCGACGGGGTCCCCGAAAGCGACGGGCTGGCGCGCGCGCACCGGCTGTCCGAGGCGGTGCAGGCCGCCATCGCCTACCGCCCCGGCGTGACGCGCGCGCACACCACCGGGGCCGAAGCGCTGGCACTGGGCGAGGGCGTGTGCCAGGACCATGCCCATGCCCTGATCGCCGCCGCGCGCTGTGTGGGCCTCCCGGGGCGCTATGTATCGGGCTACCTGCAGGCGACCGAGAACGGCACCCCGCACGAGGCCGCGCATGCCTGGGCCGAACTCTGGGTGGCCGGGCTCGGCTGGGTGGGGTTCGACGCCTCGAACGGGGTCTGCCCCGATGACCGTTACATCCGCACCGGCTCGGGCCGCGACGCGCGTGAGGCCGCACCGATCCGCGGCATCGCGCGCGGTCCGGGAACCGAAGCGCTGGACGTGACGGTGGCGGTCGGGCAGGCGCAGCAGTGAGGCGCGCGCAGGCCGCCGGGGGGCAGGGCGCATGACCTATTGCGTGGGACTGCTGCTGCGCGACGGCATCGTGCTGCTGTCGGACACGCGCACCAATGCCGGGCTCGACAACATCGCGACCTATCGCAAGATGTTCACCTTCGAGGATCCCGGCGAGCGCGTGATCGTTATCCTGACCGCCGGCAGCCTGTCGGTGACCCAGAACGTGCTTGCCCGGCTGGACGAGGCGATCCATGACGACGCACCCGACACGCCCAACATCCTGACCGCCGCGACGATGCTGCAGGTGGCCGAGATCGTCGGCAGCACGCTCAACACCGTGGCGCGCGAGGTGTCGGTCAAGATATCGAGCATGGAGAACCAGGCGGCCACCGCCTCGCTCATCGTGGCAGGGCAGCGCAGGGGCGGAGCAATGCGGATGTTCCTCGTCTACCCCGAGGGCAACTTCATCGAAGCCACCGAGGACACGCCCTATCTGCAGATCGGCGAGCACAAATACGGCAAGCCGATCCTCGACCGCGTTATCCGGCCCGACACACCCCTGGCCGAGGCCGAAAAGGCAGTGCTGCTGTCGATGGACAGCACGCTGCGGTCGAACCTGTCGGTGGGCATGCCGCTCGATCTGGCGGTGATCGAACGCGATGCCTGCCGGATCGGCCACGCCCGCCGGATCGAGGCCGGCGACGCGCATTTTGCCGCCATGTCCGAAGCATGGTCAAAGGCGCTGCGCGCTGCGTTCGCGCAGATCACGCTCTGAACCGGCGCGCACCGCCCCTCATGGCAACCCGGCCCCCGCTTGCGGGGGCCAGCGCCCACGAGGCGCGCAGGGTGGGCGGGTGGGCGCGGCTCGTGGGCGCTTCTTGGCCCTTGCCGCAGGCGGCGCCGGTCTCAGTCGCGGCCCAGCAGTCGGCCAAGTCCGCGTCCGATGCCTTCTTCCAGCGCGCGCCGCGCCGTGTCCTCGAGCGATTCGCCCTCGCGCCGTTCGACGCCCAGCCGCTCCTGCAACTCGTCCTCGGCGCGCTGGCGCAGCTCCTGCTCGCGCCGCCGCGCCTCGTCGCGGGCAAGCGCCTCCAGCCGCTCGCGCTCATCTGCCAGCCGCTGCTGCGCCAGCCCTTCAAGGTCCAGCCTGAACCGCGGCTGGTCCCACGGCCCGGTGATCAGCACCGGCACCCGCAGCGCGTCGCCGGTTTCGGGGTCGCGCATCGCCTCGGGGGTCACGCGATAATTCAGCACCCGCTCGCCCAGCCCGACGGTGCCACGCCCGGCGACGCTCAGCCGTGACGCCTCCAGCCGCAGATCGTCGTTGCGCAGCACGCCGCCGTCGATGGTGAAACTGCCGGTGACGCGGTCATAGATCGTGCGCGCGCCATCGCCCATGTAGGACATGTCGAGCGTGCGCAGCATCCCCGCCAGATCCAGCCCCTCGATCGCACCCTGATCGAGCTGCAGCCGCCCCTCGCCCGACAGGGTGTTCATGATCGCGTGCATGCTGGTGCCCAGCCCCAGAAACTGCAGGTCCAGATTGCCGGTCCCCTGCAGCCGGTCGAAGCCGGCCGCGCGTTCCAGCAGCGGCGCCAGCGCGATGTCGCGCGCGCGGATGGTGCCGCCGACCGAGCCGTTGCCGCGCCCGTTGACCACGAATTCGCCGGTCACGCGGCCATCATGGAGCGTCACCTCACGCAGGTCGAACACCGCGCGCGCCGCGTCCAGCCGCATGCCGATCCGCGTGCGTCCCAGCGGTGCGAGCCCCGTCTGCACGGCGCCCGCCGTCAGCGTCACATCGGCGTCGACCGCGCCAAGGGCCGAAAACGCCATCGGGGTGCGCGACCAGCCGCCTGCTTCGCCGCCACCACCGCCGCCGCCGGCGAGCGCGCGGACATCCAGCGTGTCGGCATCGAGCTGCGCGGTCAGCCGGGGCCGGTCTCCCCCGATCCGCAGATCCGCCGCGCCGCGCAGCCGGTTCGGACCCAGCGCGAAGGTCGCGCCGCGTGCGTGCAGCGTGCCATCGGCGGTGCGGGTGATCTGCCCGCTCAGCGCCAGCGGCTCGGTCCCGGCGGGCAGGTCCGTGACCGTCTGGCCCAGCATCCGCTGCACGCGTGCCAGCCGCCGGATGCTCAGATCGAGCTGCCCCTCGGCGGACGGGCCGTCCAGCCCCGCACGACCGTCGAAGCGCAGCCGCGCCTCGCCGGCCTCGGCCTGCGCGACGAGCGTCGTCAGCCGCCCTTCGGTCAGCGCCCGCGCATTGCCCGCTGTCGCATCGAGCGACACGCGTTCGCCCGCCATCGTGCCTGCGGCGGTCAGCCGCAACTCGCCGTCGGGGTCGGGCATGCGCAGCGCGGCGTCAAGCTCCGAGACCTCGATCCGCGTGCCCGCGACGCGGTCGTTGAAGCGCAGCGTGCCCCCCGACAGCTCGGCAAGGTCAAGCGTGATGCTGCGCGTCCCTGCGCCGCCGCCGGCGCCACCCGTCCCCGCGAAGTCCCAGTTCGCCCGCCCGTCGGCTGCGCGCTCCAGCGCCAGTTCCGGCGCGCGCATCTCCAGACGGCGGATGACGATATCGCCCGCGATCAGCGCCGCCACGTCGAGCCCCAGATCGATCGCCTCGGCCCGCAGCATCGGGCCGTCCTCGGCCCAGTCCGCATTGGCCAGCGCGACGCCGTCCATGCGCACCCCCACCAGCGGGTAAAGCTGCGCGCGCACCGGTCCGTCGATCGTCAGCGCCCGCCCCGTTGCCGCCTCGAACCGCTCGGCTGCGATGCCGGCGATGCGTTCGGTCGGCACCAGAAACAGCGCCAGCCCCGCCAGCAACCCCAGCGACACGACAACCCCGAGCAGGCGGACAATCCAGCGCATGGCTCTCCCTTCGGCACCGAACAAGGCGTTGAGCGCAAACCTAACACGATCCGCGCTGCGCCGTGAAGAACACCCCTGCACGTCCGCGTGAACGCCGCCCCTCCTGGCGCCCTTTCGTTGAATTGGGCCGAACCGACCTTATCTGTCGGTCAATTCCCATTCGAAAGGCGACGCCCGCCCGATGAGATCACGCTCCCCACGCCCCGCGCGCACCCGGCCCCGCCTTCCAATGCTTGCCGCCTTCGCCGCGGTGTGGCTTGTCGGTGCCTTTGCACTGGCGCTCGGCGCGCAGGACGACACCGACGCCGCGCCGGGGATCGCCAAGGTCCTGACGCTCGACGGTGCCGTCAGCCCGGCGACGGCAGACTACCTGATCCGCGGGATCGAAACCGCTGCCGATGAAGGTGCGGGGCTCGTCATCATCCGCATGGACACCCCCGGCGGCCTGGTCACGTCCACGCGCGAGATAAATCGCGCGATCCTCGGCTCGCCTGTGCCGGTTGCGACCTTCGTCTCGCCGTCGGGCGCGCGCGCGGCAAGCGCGGGGACGTTCATCCTCTATGCCAGCCATGTCGCGGCGATGGCCCCCGGCACCAGCGTCGGGGCAGCCACGCCCGTGGCGCTGGGCGGCGGCGGGATGCCCTTTGGCGACGATGGCGACAGCAACGGCGACGACAGCGGCAGCCCCGCCGGCCCGGTCCCCGACGAGGACGACAACGGCGTCGCCCCCGACGATGACGCCACCGACAACGGCGCCGCAGATGGGACCGAACGCTCCGATCGCCAGCCCATGGATGCCGGCGCGGCCAAGGCGATCAACGACGCCGTGTCCCAGATTCGCGGCCTGGCCGAGCTGCGCGGGCGCAACGCCGACTGGGCCGAACGCGCCGTGCGCGAGGCCGCGACCCTCACCGCGTCGGGCGCCGTCGCTGAAAACGTCGCCGATTTCATCGCCCGCGACATCGGCGAGCTGCTCGATCAGGCCGACGGCATGGTGGTCGATGTCGACGGGCAGGAGGTCACGCTGGAAACCGCCGGCCTCAGCGCGGTCGAGATGTCGCCGGACTGGCGCACGCAGTTGCTGTCGATCATCGCCGACCCCAATATCGCCATCCTGCTGATGGTGCTTGGCTTCTACGGCATCCTGTTCGAATTGCTGAACCCCGGCGCGCTCTTCCCCGGCACGATCGGCGCGATCAGCCTGCTGCTGGGCATGTTCGCGCTGTCGATCCTGCCCTTCAACATGGCGGGGCTGGGCCTGATCCTGCTGGGTCTGTTGCTGGTTGTCGCCGAAGCCTTCTCGCCCGCTTTCGGCATCCTCGGCATCGGCGGCAGCATTGCCATCGTGCTCGGCGCGCTGTTCCTCTTCGACTCCGAGATCCCGGGCTTCGAGCCATCGATCCCCGCGCTCGCGGGGCTGGCGGTGGCAAGCCTGCTGTTCTCGCTCGTGATCGCGCGGCTCGCGGTGCGGGTGCATCGGCGCCCCGCCACCACCGGAACCGACGAGATGATCGGAGCCCGGGCCAGGGTGCAGGACTGGGCCGACGGCCAGGGCCACGTCCTGCTGCACGGCGAACGCTGGAAAGCGCGCAGCACCGCCGCATCGCTGGCGCCGGGACACGACGTCACGGTCACGGCGATGGACGGGCTGTGCCTGACGGTCACCCCCGCCGACACCGCCGCCCCCGCCCGAAACTGACCCGCGGCGTGCGCCCCGGCGCCGCCGCCCGAAAACGGAGCACACCCGATGGATATCCTCACCATAATCGGCGATATCGGCTTCCTGGCCGTGCTGATCGTCCTGATCCTTCTGTTCCTGGCCTCGGCAATCAAGGTCCTGCGCGAATACGAACGCGCCGTGGTGTTCACGCTGGGCCGGTTCAGCGGCGTCAAGGGACCGGGGCTGATCCTGGTCATTCCGGTCATCCAGCAGGTGGTGCGCGTCGACCTGCGCGTGCGGGTGCTGGATGTGCCCAGCCAGGACGTGATCAGCCAGGACAACGTGTCGGTGCGCGTCAACGCGGTGATCTATTTCCGCGTCGTCGACCCCGAGAAGGCCACGATCCAGGTCGAGAACTTCATGCAGGCCACGTCCGAGTTGTCGCAGACAACGCTGCGCTCGGTGCTCGGCAAGCACGAGCTCGACGAAATGCTCTCCGAGCGCGACAAGCTCAACAACGACATCCAGGAAATCCTCGATGCCCAGTCCGACAACTGGGGCGTCAAGGTCGCCAATGTCGAGATCAAGCATGTCGACATCAACGAATCGATGATCCGCGCCATCGCCCGCCAGGCCGAAGCCGAACGCGAGCGCCGCGCCAAGGTCATCAACGCCGAGGGCGAGGAACAGGCCGCGCAGAAGCTCCTCGAAGCCGCCCAGATCCTCAGCGCCGATCCCGGCGCCATGCAGCTGCGCTACCTGTCCACGCTCACCACCATCGGCGCCGAGAAGAATTCGACCATCGTCTTTCCCTTCCCCACCGAGCTCAGCTCGCTCCTGCCGCAGCTGGCGCCAAAATCCCGGGGCAACTGACCCCCGGCACCCCTTCATCCTGACCCAAATATCCTCGGGGGGGCCCATCCCGCAGGGATGGGTGGGGGGCAGACAGCCCCCCTGCGCCGTCAGCCATTCGCGCCACTGCCCTCACCGCAATGCGAAAAGCCCCGCTCGGCCAGAGCGGGGCTTTCCCAGAGCGGGGCTTTCCCAGAGCGGGGCTTTCCCAGAGCGGGGCTTTCCCAGAGCGGGGCTTT
>PUOA01000178.1 GCA_003551925.1 Paracoccaceae bacterium | reverse complement strand
TGATAGAGCGTGCCGTTCATCAGGAATTTCTGGAATTCCTCGGCGATCACCCGTTCGGCGTGAAAGGCCATCGTCAGGTAGGGCGCGTCCCAGTTGCCGGTGACGCCAAGGCGCTTGAACTCGTCCCGCTGCACGTCGATCCAGCCTTCGGCGAAGCGGCGGCACTCGCGGCGGAAATCGACGATGTCCACCGCGTCCTTGTCCAGCCCTCTGGCGCGATAGGCTTCCTCGATCTTCCATTCGATGGGCAGGCCGTGGCAGTCCCAACCGGGCACGTAGCGCGCATCATGGCCCAGCATCTGCTGGCTGCGCACGATGAAATCCTTCAGGATCTTGTTCAGCGCGTGGCCGATATGCAGATGCCCGTTTGCATAGGGCGGGCCATCATGCAGCACGAAGGGCGGGCGGTCCGCCCCCCGCGCGCGCAGCCGGTCATAGACGCGCAGCCGCTCCCACCGGGCCAGCCAGTCGGGTTCGCGCGCGGGCAGGCCGGCGCGCATCGGAAAGTCGGTATCGGGCAGGAACAGGGTGGACTTGTAGTCGGGCTGGTCGGCGGACATGAGGGCACTCGCAGAAATGGCGCGGGATTGGGGGCGACACGGCATTACCCGACGCCCTGAACGCTCAGGACGCCGGGCCGGTAATTCGCCGTATCTGGGGGAATGTGGTGCGCATGCCCGGCCTTATAGGGCGGGCCCCGCGCAGGGTCCAGCGCCCGCCGCGCTGCGGTTCAGCGGCCGGCAAACTGCATCTGCTGCTGCGGCGCGCCCAGCACCACCGCCCACCAAAGCTTGCCGTTGGGGTCCTGATGCCAGGACACCCCGACATCGCGCGCGCGCGGGTCAAGCACGACCAGCCGGGTCTCGCGCTCCATCATCCAGGCATTCAGGGTCTCGGTCTCGGTCTCGAAGGTCTCGGAGATCAGCTCGCCCACGAACTCGCCACGGTAGCCCGCGCGGTCCACCCGCTGCATCGGGCTCGACCCGTCCGAGCCCCAGTGCCACGGGCGGCTCTGGAACGACATGTCGCGCGCATGGGTCGCGGCGGCCGAGGTCAGCTGCGCGTTCAGCTCGAGCGGCGCCAGCCCGTTTTGAGCGCGCAACGTGTTGATGCCGTCACGCATCCGCGTCTGCACGCGCGGTGCGTCCGAATCACTGATTCGGTAGACCGTCGGGACCGGCCGCCCGTCCGGACCCATCCGCATCGGGGTGGTTGTCGTTTCGCACGCCGCCAGCGCGAGCGCCGAGACCGCCGACGCGAGATAAACCCTGAACATGTTCCGCCCGTCCTTTCAAACTTGGGGGGTTCAATAGCGATTCAGGGCCTCGACTGCAAACCCAACCTATCGTGAGCGCGCGTGTTCGCGAAACAAGCTAAGGTAGGGCGCACCCGTTTGCGCACCCCCCACGCCGGCACCCGCGGCCCGATTGCTGCCGAGGTGTTGCCGAATTGACGACGCGTCCGCAAACCTGCGGCGGCCTGTCTACTGCGGCGTTGCATTTTGGCCGAGCAGGTGTTTTCACCGAGACCACGACTTATCGTCTTGGGTCCACGGCGTATGCTCGCGCGCGCTGTGGGAGAACACTACTGGAGGCTACACATGAAGAAGATCGCTCTCGCAGCCGCTCTGTCGATGGCTGCAACCTCGGCATTCGCTGGCGGCCACACGGGCAGCAAGTACGCCGAGCCCGTCATCGAGCCCGAAATCATTGTCGAGGACACCTCGTCCAAGGCCGGCGGCCTGATCGTTCCGCTGATGCTGCTGGTGATCGTGGCTGCGGTTGCAGCGACGCACAACTGATCCATCCGCAAGGACGGCTCAAGGGGCGGCGGGATTTCCGCCGCCTTTTTCATTGCTCAGGCGCCGGGCTGCTCAAGCCGCAGATAGCGGTCCTCGAGCACGTCGAAAGGCACGCCTGGCTCATCCTTGGCGCCGCGGATCACCAGCGATGTCTTGACGCTTGCGACGTTCTCGGCCGCGGTCAGCTGGCCGGTCAGAAAGCGCTGAAAGCTCGACAGATCGGGCGCGACGCATTTCAGGATGAAGTCGATTTCGCCATTGAGCATGTGACATTCGCGCACCAACGGCCAGTCGCGGCAGCGGGCCTCGAATGCCGACAGGTCGGTTTCGGCCTGGCTGTGCAGCCCGACCATCGCGAAGACCTGCACCTCGAAGCCCAGCGCGCGGGCATCGACGCGGGCATGGTAGCCGGTGATGAAGCCCTGCTCCTCGAGCGCGCGGACGCGGCGCAGGCAGGGCGGCGCCGAGATCCCGACCCGCTTGGCCAGTTCGACATTGGTCATCCGCCCATCGGCCTGCAACTCGGCCAGAATTCTGCGGTCGATCGGATCCAGTTTCGCGCCCGGCATCGTCGCCCACCCTTTGCTTGGATGTCGGTCATGTAAGGTGGCCGGCGACTTTGCGCAATATTGTTTCACGCCTGCGCAACAAAAATGCGCAACTTCGGGCCGAACAGCACTCTCAGGGGCAGAAACAAAGCGGCAGAAACAAAGCGGCAGAAACAAAAAACTCCCGCCACCGGGGCGAGAGCTTCAAAGGCGGTGGCGCGGTTGACGGGGCTCGAACCCGCGACCCCCGGCGTGACAGGCCGGTACTCTAACCAACTGAGCTACAACCGCTCCGCCTTGGCGCCGACCTCAGCCGGCGCGTGGAGGGGTCATAGGCAGTGCGCGCCATGCCGTCAAGCGCATTCGCATCCCCGCGGACGGGTCGAGCGGATTTTTCCTGCTCCACCCCCGTCGGCCCTGCCGACTTGCCGCGCCCCGCCCCGCACCGTAGAACCGGAGGCCGAGCGAGGGGGGACTGCATGGAGCTGTGCACGACCAAGGCCGCGATCCGCGCGAGCGTGCAGCGCTGGCGCGCGTCCGACAGCGCGCCGGTGGTGCTGGTGCCGACCATGGGCTACCTGCATGCCGGGCATATGACGCTGGTGGAGCGCGCGCGCGCGCGCGCCGGAGCGGGGGGCCGGGTGGTGGCGTCGATCTTCGTCAACCCGACCCAGTTCGGCCCCTCCGAGGATCTGGCGACCTACCCGCGCGACCCCGACCGCGACACCGCGATGCTGCGCGAGGCCGGGGTCGACGCGCTGTTCATGCCCGATGCCTCCGAGGTCTACGCGCCCGGCGCGCAGACCATCGTCGAGCCCACCGAGCTGTCGCGCATCCTGATCGGCAAGCTGCGTCCGGGCCATTTCCGCGGCGTGGCGACGGTGGTCACCAAGCTGTTCAACATCATCGCCCCCGATGCGGCGTGCTTCGGCGAAAAGGACTACCAGCAGCTGTGCGTGATCCGCACCATGGTGCGCGACCTGGACATGGCGGTCGAGGTGATCGGCGTGCCGACGGTGCGCGAGGCGGACGGGCTCGCCATGTCCTCGCGCAATGTGCGGCTGAGCGCCGAGGACCGCGCCGCCGCCCCGGTCCTGAACGCCGCCCTGGGCGAGGCCGAGGCGCTGGCCGCCGATGGCGTCACCGCGACCCGGCTGCGCGCCCATGTCCGCGCCCGGCTGGAGCGCGAGCCCCGCGCCGATGTGCAATCGGTCGATATCCGCGATGCCGAGACGCTGGCCGCGCTGTCGGGGCCGCTCGAACGCCCGGCGGTCCTGTTGCTGGCGGTGCGCTTCGGCGCCGTCCTGCTGATCGACAACCGCGTCGTCACCCCCTGAGGAGACCCAGATGAGCACCCAGACCCCGATCCGCCGCACCACCGTTCCCCAGATTCGCGCCCGCAAGGGGGGCGAACCGATCGTGTCGCTGACCTCGTATCACGCGCACACCGCCGCGATCGTCGACCGCTACGCCGATTTCATCCTGGTGGGCGACAGTCTGGGCATGGTCATGCACGGCATGGACAGCACCATCGGGGTGCCGCTCGATCTGATGATCATGCACGGCCGCGCGGTGGTGCGCGGCACGCAGCGCGCGCTGATCGTGGTGGACATGCCCTTCGGCACCTACGAGGAATCGCCCAACATGGCGTTCCGCAACGCCGCGCGGATCATGAAGGAAACGCAGTGCGGCGCGGTCAAGCTGGAAGGCGGCGCGCGCATGGCCGACACCATCCGCTTCCTGACCGAGCGCGGCATCCCGGTGATGGCGCATATCGGCCTGACCCCGCAATCGAGCCACGTCATGGGCGGTTTCAAGACCCAGGGCCGCGACGAGGACACGTGGGAGTCCCACATCGCCGACGCCCGCGCCGTGGCCGAGGCAGGCGCCTTCGCGCTGGTGGTGGAAGGCGTGGTGGAGCCGCTGGCCGACAAGATCACGGCGTCGGTGGACATCCCCACCATCGGCATCGGCGCGTCGAAGAACTGCGACGGTCAGATCCTCGTGCTCGAGGACATGCTGGGCCTGAATCCGTGGGTGCCGAAATTCGTCAAGAAATACGGCGATCTGGGCCCGGCGATCGAACACGCGGTGTCCGATTACGCCGACGAGGTCCGCGCCCGCGCCTTCCCCGCGAAGGACCATGTGTATCGCTGAGCACGCACCGCGCGTCCTCACGGAGATCATGCTCGAATTCACACCGCCGTGACGCTTGCAGCGTTCCGGACCCCTCCCTATATGACGCCGCAGCAGGGCAGAGGCAGGCGCCACCGCCCGTTCCGGACCGGTGGGCCGGGGCCTCATGGGACCGGCCCGACACCCATCGCTTGAGCAAGAGGATGAGACGACATGAGCAAAGTCATCGGGATTGACCTTGGGACCACGAACTCCTGCGTGGCGATCATGGACGGCTCGCAAGCCCGCGTGATCGAAAACGCCGAAGGCTCGCGGACCACGCCGTCGATCGTGGGCTTCACCGACAGCGAGCGGCTGGTGGGCCAGCCCGCCAAGCGCCAGGCCGTCACCAACCCGACCAACACCGTGTTTGCCGTCAAGCGCCTGATCGGGCGCCGGCTGGGCGACGCCGAGGTCGAAAAGGACAAGAAACTTGTCCCCTACGCCATCATCGACGGCGGCAATGGCGACGCCTGGGTCGAGGTGCGCGGCGAGAAGTACAGCCCCAGCCAGGTGTCGGCCTTCATTCTGCAGAAGATGAAGGAAACCGCCGAAAGCTACCTGGGCGAGAAGGTCACGCAGGCGGTCATCACCGTCCCCGCCTATTTCAACGACGCCCAGCGCCAGGCCACCAAGGACGCCGGCAAGATCGCCGGGCTCGAAGTGCTGCGGATCATCAACGAACCCACCGCCGCGGCGCTGGCCTACGGGCTCGACAAGAAAGAGGCCAAGACCATCGCCGTCTATGACCTTGGCGGCGGCACCTTCGACATCACCATTCTGGAAATCGACGACGGTCTGTTCGAAGTGAAATCGACCAACGGCGACACGTTCCTCGGCGGCGAAGACTTCGACATGAAGATCGTCAACTACCTCGCCGACGAGTTCAAGAAGGAGCACGGCGTCGACCTGACCGCCGACAAGATGGCGCTGCAGCGCCTGAAGGAAGCCGCCGAGAAGGCCAAGATCGAGCTCAGCTCCAGCCAGCAGACCGAAATCAACCAGCCGTTCATCAGCATGGACAAGACCAGCGGCCAGCCGCTGCACATGGTGATGAAGCTCACCCGCGCCAAGCTGGAATCGCTGGTGGGCGAGCTGATCAGGAAATCGCTCAAGCCTTGCGAGGCTGCGCTCAAGGACGCCGGCATCTCGAAGGGCGAGATCGACGAGGTGGTGCTGGTCGGCGGCATGACCCGCATGCCCAAGGTGACCGAGGAGGTCGCCAGGTTCTTCGGCAAGGAGCCGCACAAGGGCGTCAACCCCGACGAGGTCGTGGCCATGGGCGCCGCGATCCAGGCCGGCGTGCTTCAGGGCGACGTCAAGGACGTGGTTCTGCTGGACGTGACGCCGCTGAGCCTTGGCATCGAAACGCTGGGCGGCGTGTTCACCCGGCTGATCGACCGCAACACCACCATCCCGACGAAGAAGAGCCAGGTGTTCTCGACCGCCGAGGACAACCAGAACGCGGTGACGATCCGGGTGTTCCAGGGCGAACGCGAGATGGCGGCCGACAACAAGCTGCTGGGCCAGTTCAACCTTGAAGACATCCCGCCCGCGCCGCGCGGCATGCCGCAGATCGAGGTGACGTTCGACATCGACGCCAACGGCATCGTCAACGTCTCGGCCAAGGACAAGGGCACCGGCAAGGAGCAGAAGATCACCATCCAGGCCTCGGGCGGGCTGTCGGACGAGGATATCGACAAGATGGTCAAGGACGCCGAGGCCAATGCCGAGGCCGACAAGCAGCGCCGCGAACTGGTCGAGGCCCGCAACCAGGGCGAAAGCCTGATCCATTCGACCGAGAAGTCGCTCGAGGAATACAAGGACAAGGTCGACCCGACCACGGTCGAGGCGATCGAGCTTGCCGTTTCGGCGCTGCGCGAAAACCTCGAGGGCGACGATGCCGACAAGATCAAGGCCGGCATCCAGAACGTCACCGAAGCCTCGATGAAGCTGGGCGAGGCGATCTACAAGGCCCAGCAGGAAGCGGCCGAAGGCGCTGAAGCGTCCAGCGACGAACCGCGCGCCACCGACGAGGACATCGTCGACGCCGATTTCGAGGATCTGGGCGACGACAAGCGCAAGTGAGCGCGGAAATCCCCTTGTTGTCCCGGTCCGGTCTGCCCCGGGCCGGGACGTTGCATTGACGCGAGGCGAGAATGGCAAAACGGGATTTCTACGATGTGCTTGGCGTCGACCGCGGTGCGTCGGCCGACGAGATCAAGAAGGCCTATCGCAAGAAGGCCAAGGAATATCACCCCGACCGCAACGCCGACGACCCGCAGGCCGAAGCGCGCTTCAAGGAGGTGAGCGAGGCCTACGACGCGCTCAAGGACCCGCAGCGCAAGGCCGCCTATGACCGATTCGGCCATGCGGCTTTCGACGGCGGCATGGGCGGTGGCGGCGGTCCCCGTCCCGGCGGTATGGGAGGCGGCATGGGGGGCGGGCCGGACTTCGCCAGCGCGTTCTCGGATGTGTTCGAAGACCTGTTCGGCGATTTCGTCGGCGGGCGCGGGGGCGGACGCCAGCGCGCCAGCCGCGGCTCGGACCTGCGCTACAACATGCGCATCACCCTGCAGGACGCCTATGCCGGCGCGCGCAAGAGCATCCGCGTGCCCAGCCTGTCGGCGTGCGCGGCGTGCAATGGCACCGGCGCCGAGGGCGGCGCCGAGCCCGTCACCTGCCCCACCTGCAGCGGCATGGGCAAGGTGCGTGCGCAGCAAGGGTTCTTTACCGTCGAACGCACCTGCCCGACCTGCAACGGCAGCGGCCAGATCGTCAAGAACCCGTGCAAGGTCTGCGCCGGTGCCGGTCGCGTGGAAAAGGAGCGCACGCTGTCGGTCAACATCCCCGCGGGGGTCGAGACCGGAACCCGCATCCGGCTGTCGGGCGAGGGCGAGGCCGGGCTGCGCGGCGGCCCGTCGGGGGATCTGTATATCTTCATCGAGGTGGCCGAGCACCCGATCTTCCACCGCGACGGGGTGAACCTGCACTGCCGCGTGCCGGTCAGCATGGCCAAGGCCGCGCTCGGCGGCGAGATCGAGGTGCCCACCATCGACGGCGGCCGCTCACGCGTGAAGGTGCCCGCGGGCAGCCAGTCGGGGCGGCTGATGCGGCTGCGCGGCAAGGGGATGCCCGCGCTGCGCGGCGCCGGTCAGGGCGACATGATGATCGAAGTGGCGGTGGAGACCCCCGTCAACCTGACCGCCAAGCAGAAGGAGCTGCTCGAGGAATTCGAGCGGCTGAGCGCCGACAACAACCCCGAATCCTCGGGCTTCTTCGACCGGGTGAAAAGCTTCTGGGACGGGATGAAGGGCTGAACAAGGCCCGCGCCGGCAAAACGCCCCGCCAGCACTGGCGGGGCGTTCGCGTTGGTCAAGGCGCCGAAGCGCCCGCCGATCACTCGATGATTTTCGACACGACGCCGGCGCCGACGGTGCGGCCGCCTTCGCGGATGGCGAAGCGCAGCTTCTCTTCCATGGCGATGGGGGCGATCAGCTCGACGTTGAACTTCAGGTTGTCGCCGGGCATCACCATCTCGGTGCCCTCGGGCAGCTGCACCGTGCCGGTCACGTCGGTGGTGCGGAAGTAGAACTGCGGCCGGTAGTTGGCGAAGAACGGCGTGTGGCGGCCGCCTTCCTCCTTGGTCAGGATGTAGGCCTCGGCCTCGAACTTGGTGTGCGGCGTCACCGATTTGGGCTTGCACAGCACCTGCCCGCGCTCGACGTCCTCGCGCCCGATCCCGCGCAAGAGCGCGCCGATGTTGTCGCCCGCCTCGCCGCGATCGAGCAGCTTGCGGAACATCTCGACGCCCGTGCAGGTGGTCTTGCGGGTGTCGCGGATGCCCACGATCTCGATCTCGTCGCCGACGTTGATCACGCCGCGCTCGACGCGCCCCGTCACCACCGTGCCGCGCCCCGAGATCGAGAACACGTCCTCGATCGGCATCAGGAAGGGCTGGTCGATCGGGCGCTCGGGGGTCGGGATGTAGGCGTCCACCGCCTCCATCAGCGCGCGGATCGAGTTCTCGCCGATCTCGGCGTCGCGGCCTTCCATCGCCGCCAGCGCCGAGCCCTTGACGATCGGGATGTCGTCGCCGGGGAAGTCGTAGCTCGACAGAAGCTCGCGCACCTCCATCTCGACAAGCTCCAGCAGCTCCTCGTCATCGACCTGGTCGACCTTGTTCATGTAGACCACCAGCGCCGGAACGCCCACCTGGCGCGCCAGCAGGATGTGCTCGCGCGTCTGCGGCATCGGGCCGTCGGCGGCGTTCACCACCAGGATCGCGCCGTCCATCTGCGCCGCGCCGGTGATCATGTTCTTCACGTAGTCGGCATGGCCGGGGCAATCGACATGCGCATAGTGCCGCGCGTCGGTCTCATACTCCACATGCGCGGTCGAGATCGTGATCCCCCGCGCCTTCTCCTCGGGCGCCGCGTCGATCATGTCATACGCGCGGAAATCACCGAAATACTTCGTGATCGCCGCCGTCAGCGTCGTCTTGCCGTGGTCAACATGGCCAATCGTGCCAACGTTCACATGCGGCTTGTTGCGTTCGAACTTCTGCTTTGCCAT
>PUOA01000166.1 GCA_003551925.1 Paracoccaceae bacterium | reverse complement strand
CCCAGTCGGCCAGCCCCTCGCGGCCGCGGCGCCAGTTGCGCGCGCCATGGCGCAGGTCCAGATACCCCAGCGCGCAGGCCAGCGCGATCTGGCCGATGCAGGGCGGCCCGGCCAGATAGGGCAGCCACCGGTGTTCGAGCGTGTCGAGGCTGCGGGCGATCTTGCGCCACTGCCCCTCGACCCAGGCGTCGAAGCGCAGCGCCTCGGGGCGCAGGCGGTGTTCGTAGACCATCAGCAGCGCCGCGTCGGTGATCCCGTCGGCCAGCGCCTCGAGCGCCAGCGCATCCCAAAGCCGCGCCCCGTGCGGATAGAGCGTTCCGCTGCCGCCTGCGCGCGCGTCCAGATACCGGCAGATCACGCGGCTGTCGAAGAGCGCGCCGCCCTCGGGGCGTTCGAGCGTGGGCACCTTGCCCAGCGGGTTCAGCGTCACCGGCGCGGTGCCGTCATCGAGCGGCGAGCCCGAGGCCGGAAGCAGCGTCACCTGATCGCGCAGCCCGGTCTCGTGCAGCACCACCATCACCTTGCGAACATACGGCGAATTGGCGCTGTGGTGCAGCCGCAGCCCGGTCGTTGCGGTTGTCGCGGTCATCGGCGCCGCAGCCTCAGCCGCATCAGCGCCGAGAAATCGACCTCGACCCCCGGCCCGTCGGTGCCCAGCCGGATCACCCGGTTGATCCGCGCGGTCGCGTTGGCCTGCTCGCGGTCGCGGGGGCGGTGCACGGTCACGCCTTCGGGGACGCGGTCGAGCGCGTCCTCGGAGCGCTGGTCCAGATGGCCGCGCTGAACCTGCCGGGCGAGAAGAAAGCCCGCCAGCGCCACCGCGCCATATTTCGCGGCGATCGTTGCCACCGGAACCAGAGGCAGGCCCATGTCGCGCACCTTTCCTTGCATGTGTCGGTGCCAGCGTATCACCGGCGTGGGCAAAGTCCATCCATCGCGCGCGGCTTGCGGTGCCTTTGGACCGGTGCGACAGTCGCGTGCATGTCAGCCCGAAGGCCCCGGACCGTGCAGCCCGCGACCCCACCCCGTTTGACTGTCCGCGCGAGATGACCGCCGTGCTGGGACTGTGCGCGCGCCATGGGCGGCTGTTGCTGGTGGCGGGGCTGATCGCGGGGCTGGCGCTGCCCTCGCTGGCCGAGGCGATGCGCCCGATGATCGCCCCGACGATCGTGGTCCTGCTGTTCCTGGCGGTGTTGCGCATGGGGCCGGCGGGGGTGCGCGCGGGGCTGGCCGGCATCGGCGGGGCAACGCTGTGGGTGCTGGGGTTGCAACTCGCCGTGCCGCTCGCGGCGGTGGCGGGGTTTGCGGCGCTGGGCTGGCTGGGCCATCCGCTGGCGCTGGGCCTGGTGCTGATGCTGGCCGCGGCGCCGATCACCGGCAGCGTGAACATCGCGCTGATGGCGGGCGCCGCCCCCGCGCCCGCGCTGCGGCAGGTGGTGCTGGGCACAGCGCTGTTGCCGCTGACCGCGTTCCCGGTGTTCTGGTTCATCCCCGCCTTCGGCAGCCCCGCCGAGGTGGTGCGCGCGGTGCTGGTCCTGCTGGGGCTGATCGCGCTTGCCGGGGGCGCGGCGCTGGCGTTGCATGCGCGCGGGCTGGTGCGCACCGAGCCGCGGTCGCTCGCGGCGCTGGACGGGCTGGCGGCGCTGTTGCTGGCGGTCGTTGTCATCGCGCTGATGTCGGCGGTGGGTCCGGCGCTGCGCGGGGGGGGCGGCTTCTGGACCACGCTCGCGGTGGTGATGGTGGCGAATCTGGGGGTGCAGATCGTCGTCACCCGCGCCGCGCGCCGCGCGGTCGGGTCGGCGCAGGCCCCGTCCATGGGCATCACCGCCGGCAACCGCAACGTGGCGCTGTTTCTCGGGGTGCTCCCGCCCGAGACCGTGGACGCGGTGCTGCTGTTCATCGGCTGCTATCAGATCCCGATGTATCTGACCCCGCTGCTGCTGGGGCGGTGGTATCGCGGCCACAGCCTCGCGCGCGACCGCTGAGCCGGCGCCGCTCCGTCACGATCCTTGATGCCTGACCGGGCGCCGCGTGCTATATGCCCGTTCACGAACTCATTTCCCGCCACAGGACGCGCCGCATGCCCAAGATCCTCGCCGCTACCGATCTGACGCGACGGTCGGCGAATGTGCTGGGGCGCAGCGCGCGGCTGGCGCGGCGGCTGGGTGCGTCGGTGATCTATGTGCACGTGCCCCGGTCCCGGCCTCGCGGGGTGGGTCGGATCGCGCGCACCATGCTGCGTCCCGGCCGGCCAACCCTGACGCCGCTCGACCGGCTGCAGGCCGAGGCATCGGCGCACCCGGATGTGGCGATCTCGTGCTGCGTGCTGGACGGCGCGCCGCATGAAGCGCTGATCGCGCTCGCGCGGGCCGAGGACCCGGCGCTGGTTGTGCTGGGCCTGCACCGCGAGCGCCCACTGGATCTGTTGCGGCTGACGACGATGGAGCGCGTGGTCCTGGGCGTCGACGCGCCCGTGCTGATCGCCCACCGCACGCCCGAGGCAGACTATGCCCGCGTCCTGGGCGCGGTATCGTTCGCGCCGTCCTGCGCGCGCGCGTTGGGCGTGGCGGCGCAGATCGCCCCCGACGCCGCGATCCACGCGATCCACGCGCTGCGGATGCCGCTGCGCGACAGGCTCTCGCCGACCGAGGCCGCCGACACCCCCAGCATGACCGAGGCCGAGCTTCTGCGCGATGCCTTCTGCGCCATGCCCGACATCCCGCAGACGCTGCACCGCCCCGAGATCGTCATCGGCGGTGTGCACGAGGTGCTGGGCTTCCGCATCGACGAGCTGCGCCCCGATCTGCTGACCATCGGCACCCATTCGGGCCGCGACGCCACCGCGCTGGGCAACTACGCGCGCGACCTGATGCGCAAGCCGCCCGCCGATCTGCTGGTGGTCAAACCGCCGCCCGCGGGCTGAGGGGACGCGCTCAGATGCGCCGCCGGAACGACGCCGCGATGACCAGCACCATCCCGGCCAGCGCCAAGAGCGGCAGCCGCTCGCCCATGAACACCATCCCGTAAAGCACCGCGAAGACCGGCAGCAGGAACATCGCGAGCGACGCCGCGTTCGCGCCCACGCGGCGCACCAGCACGTAATTCAGCACCGCCGGCAGCACCGTCGCCAACACCACCAGCGCGGCCAGCGTGGCGGCAAGCGGGGCGTCGATGGTCACCTGCGGCGCGCCCTCGACCAGCAGCGCGGCGGGCACCAGCACCAGCGCGCCGCCCGCGAACATCCCGGTGCTGAGCGCCAGCGGCGCGATCGCCGCGCGCCGGCGCAGCCAGACATTCCCGGCGGCATAGGACAGCGGCGAGGCCAGCACCAGCAGCGTCCCCCAGCCCGCGCCCGCGAGCCCGTCCACCACCAGCGGCGGCCCCGCGATCAGCACCACCCCGCCCAGCCCCAGCGCGATCCGCCCCGCCTGCGCCCGCGTCGCGGGCTCGTCGCGCAGGAACGCCGCCGCCAGCAGCAGCGTGAACAGCGGCATGGTGGAGTAGAGGATGCCGCCCAGCCCGCTGGGGATATACTGCATCCCCGCCGCCATGGTGACGTAGGGGACGGCGATCACCAGCACCCCGCCGCCGAAAGCCGTCACGAGCCCGGCCCGGACCGCGCTGGGCGCGCGCTTGCCGAAGCGGGGCTGCGCGGGGTCGGCCGCCGGCCAGCGCAATTGCCCCCAGAGCAGCGCCACCGCCGCGATCAGCGGCAGCCCCAGCGCGGCGCGCAGCGCGGCAAGCTGCACCGGCGGGATCTCCTGCACCGCAAGCGTCAGCAGCAGCGGCGAGGCGCCGAAGCTCGCCGCCGAGGCCAGCAGCAGCAGCTGGTTCTGCACGCCCATCGCGGGCCGGACCGGGGCAGGGGCGTTCATGGCGCGGGCAACCCCTTGCGATAGACGATGAAGGACGACCGCGGCGTGATGGTGTCATAGAGCGACCGCGCGGGGCCGTTGAACTCCTGCGTCAGCCAATACAGCCGGAAGGCGCCGCGCTCGATCGCCACGCGCTCGCACGCCTCGATCAACGCGCGCGCCGCGCCGGTGCCGCGGGCGTCGGGGTCGACATAGAGGTCCTGCAAGTAGCACACCGGGGCCACCGACCAGGTGTTGGCGTGAAACAGGTAGTTGCAGATCCCGGCCACTCCGCCGCCGGTTTCGGCCACGAGGCACCCCATATCCGAGCCCGGTTCCAGCAGCCGCGCCCAGGTGGCGGCGGTCACGGTTTCGGGAACCTCGGCGCGGTAGAAGCGCAGATAGGCCGCCCAGAGCCGGCGCCAGTCGGCCTCGTCGCCCGCGGCGGCGGGCCGGATCAGCGGGGTGGGGGCGGGGTCAGGCATGGCGGGCTCCGCGTTTGCCGGGGGTGCGTGCAGGCTTCGCCCGGCACGCGCGCGCCGTCAACCCGCCCCCCACCCCGCGCGTGCCGCAACGCGGGATGGCACAGGCGGGGGCGGTGGTGCCATCTGCGCCATGCGCACCGGGTTGCGAAACGCGCAGACGCGGCGCCCTCGCGCGTCACTCCGCGTCATGGGTGAGCACCGGCACGCCCGATGCCCCGGCCGAACCGCGGCCGGACAGCGACGGGTTCTCCATGAAGAAGCGGTGGCAGCTGAACGCAGCGCCGCCGCCCGCGCTGCCGTCGGCGCTGCCCGCGATGCCGGGTCGGATGGCGCGTTCGGTGGGGTGGATCAGCCAGCTGTGCGCCACATCGGCCAGGTTGGCGGCCATGATCTGGCTGACGATCTGGGTCTTGACGGTCGGATTGTGGATCTCGACCAGCGTTTCCACGCGGCGCACCAGGTTCCGGCCCATCCAGTCGGCCGAGCTCATGAACACCCGCGCCTCGTCCGAAGGCAGCCCGTGTCCGTTGCCGAAGCACACGATCCGCGAGTGTTCGAGGAACCGCCCGACGATGGATTTGGCGCGGATATTCCCCGACAGCCCCGCGACGCCGGGGCGCAGCCCGTTGATGCCGCGGATCACCAGGTCGATCTGCACCCCCGCGGCGCTGGCGGCATAAAGCGCGTCGATCACGTCGGGGTCGATGAGCGAGTTCATCTTGGCCCAGATCTCGGCCGGGCGGCCGGCGCGGGCGTGCTCGGCCTCGGCGGCGATCAGCTCGAGCAGCCGCGATTTCAGTGTCAGCGGCGAGATGGCGAGGTTTTCCAGAACCTCGGGCTCGGCATAGCCCGACAGGTAGTTGAACACCCGCGCCGCATCGCGCCCCAGCGCCGGGTCGCAGGTAAACAGGCTCAGATCGGTGTAGATGCGCGCCGTGATCGGGTGGTAGTTGCCCGTCCCCCAATGCGTGTAGGTGACCAGCCGCCCGGCCTCGCGCCGGACCACGGCGCTGATCTTGGCGTGGGTCTTGTAGTTGATGAAGCCGTAGACCACGTGCGCGCCGGCGCGTTCCAGCCGCCGCGATTGCTGGATGTTGGCGGCCTCGTCGAAGCGGGCCTTGAGCTCGACGAAGGCGGTGACGGACTTGCCGGCCTCGGCGGCCTCGCACAGGGCGGCGACGATGGGGCTGTCGCGGCTGGTGCGGTAGAGCGTCTGCTTGATCGCCAGCACGTCGGGGTCGCGCGCGGCCTGTTCCAGAAACCGCACCACCATGTCGAAGGTCTCATACGGGTGGTGCAGCAGCAGGTCCTTCTGCGCGATGGCGCCGAACATGTCGCCCTCGTGATCCTGCACGCGCTCGGGCACGCGCGGGGTGAAACCGGGCCATTGCAGATCGCGCCGACTGTCGAGCACAAGCTCGCGCAGGGTCGAGATGCGCATCAGCCCGTCGACCTCGACCACCTCCTCGGGCAGCACGCGCAGTTCGCGCATCACCAGATCGCGCAGCGGCGCGGGCGCGCCGGCGGTGATCTTCAGGCGCACCACCTCGCCACGGCGGCGGCGCTTGAGCGCGATCTCGAACTCGCGCACCAGATCCTCGGCCTCCTCCTCCAGCTCCAGATCGCTGTCGCGCAGCACGGTAAAGGCGCAGGAATCGATCAACTGGTAGCCGGGGAACAGGGTCGCCAGCTCGACCAGCAGCAGCTCCTCGAGCGGCAGGAACCGCGCGCGCCCGTCGTCGCCCGGCAGGCGCACGAAGCGGTCGATCTGGTGCGGCACCGGCAGCAGCGCGTTCAGCGGCCGCCCGTCGCGCTCGAGCCGAAGCGCCAGGCAGAACCCGGTGTTCGGGATGAACGGGAACGGATGCGCGGGGTCGATCGCCAGCGGCGACAGCACCGGGAACACGCTTTCCAGAAAATGCGGGCGCAGCGCGGCGCGATCCTCGGCGGTCAGTTCGTCGCGGCGCAGGATGGTGATCCCGTTGTCGTGCAGTTCCGTCCGCAGCGCGCGCCAGACCGATTGCTGCCGGTCCATCAGGCGGCGCGCGTCGTCGTTGATCAGCGCCAGCTGCTCGGCCGGGGTGCGCCCGTCGGCCGAGGGCGAGGTGTTCCCTTCGCGCGCCAGTTCGCGCAGGCCCGCCACGCGCACCACGTAGAATTCGTCCAGATTGGTGGCCGAGATCGACAGGAACCGCACCCGCTCCAACAGCGGCACCTGCGGGTTCGATGCCTCCTGCAGCACGCGCCAGTTGAACTCGAGCCACGACAGCTCGCGGTTGAAGAACCGTTCGGGGCCGGTCGGGTCAAGGTCGTCGACCGTGACCGGGGCGGGACGCTCGGCGCGCAGGAAATCGGCGACCGGTGCGGGGTCGGTGGTCAGGGGGGGGGGTGTGGCGTGCGTGTCGGTCATGGGGCGGTGATGCGTCCGCGCCGCCCGCATGGCAAGGGAAAAAGCCGGATACCCCCCCCCGCGCGGCTGCGTCATCACGCCCGGGCGCGCAGCCTTCACCTGCCCGTGTGGGTGGTTGACCGCGCACGGCCGGGCGGCGCAGATGGCGCATGTTTCCGATCCGCGACCACAATCCCTCGCAAAGCCTGCCTTTCGTGACCTGGGCGCTCATCGCCGTGAATGCGGTGGTGTTTCTCAGCTATCTGGGGCTCTTCGCCGATCCGCGGGCGCTGAATCTGTTCTTCCAGCAATGGGGCGTTGTGCCCGCGCGGCTGGCCGAGGGGCAGGGGTTCGCGACCCTGATTACCAGCCAGTTCCTGCATGCGGGGTTTCTGCATCTGGGGATGAACATGCTGTTCCTGTATATCTTCGGCGACAACATGGAGGATGTGCTTGGCCACTGGCGGTTTCTGGGCTTCTACCTGCTGTGCGGCGTGGCGGCGGCGGGGCTGCAGTTCGCCTTCGCGCCGACCTCGCCGATCCCGATGGTGGGCGCGTCGGGCGCGGTGGCGGGGGTGCTGGGGGGCTACATGCTGATGTTTCCGCGCGCGCGGGTCGACATCTTCATCTTCCTGATCATCATCATCCGCGTGATCCCGTTTCCGGCGTGGTTCGTGCTGGGGCTGTGGTTCCTGCTGCAGCTTCTCGGCGGGGTCGCGGCCCCGTCCGACGCCGGCGGCGTGGCCTATTGGGCGCATGCGGGCGGATTTCTGGCGGGCTTTGCGCTGACGCTTCCGGCGTGGATCGCGCGCGGCGGGCCGGCGTTCTGGCGGCGCACGCTGGGCGCGCCCCCGCACCCCGAGGCCCGCTACCGCTTTGGCCGCAGCAACATCCCTCGCGCCGGCCGTCGGCGCACGCGCGGGCCGCGGGGTCCGTGGTCGCGCTGAGCGGGCTGATATGGGCGCAGCACCAAAAAAACCCCCGGCGCAGGGGCCGGAGGGCAGGGCGAGTGACAAGCCGTGTTCATGTGGCCATCGCGCGTCTCCGCGCGTTCAGGTGGCCATCGCGCGTCTCCGCGCGTTCAGGTGGCCATCGCGCGCGCCCGCTCGGCCAGGCGCGAGGCTGCGCCCAGCGTGTAGCTGCCACGCTCGCCGCGGGCGACGCGGCCTTCGCGCAGCAGCACACCCAGCGTGCGGCTGCTGTCCTCGCGGCTGACATCGGCCCCGCCCGGCGTGGTGGCGACAAGCGCCATCAGCTGCGGGCGGGTGAAGGCGGGCGCGTCTTCGACATGCGTCAGATAGGCCGCGGCAGCCTCGATCAGATCGTCAAGCCCGCTTGCCCCGACGCCGGCCGCGAACTCCTGGAACCCGGCCTGCGCGGGGGGGGGGGCAGCGGGCCGCGCGGTGGCCGCACTGACCCGGCGAGGCCGGATCGGGGTGGCGTCGGCGGGATGGTCGATGCGCTGTTCGGACACCAGAACCAGCGGGGTCTGCCCGCCCTGCGGGCGCGGCCGCGAGCCACTCCCCGAGCGCTGCGGGCGCGTGGGCACGGCAGCAACGGCCCCGGCGCGCGACATCCCGCCGCGGGGCGGTGCCGCGGGGGCGAGGTCGCCTTCGTCGGTGAGCTCGTCGGGCAGGTCGGCGGCGCTATCCGGTGTGCTGCGCTGAGGCTGCGCGTCAAGCGGCGGCGTTGCCGGCTCGGCTTGGGGGTCTGGCTGGGGCTCGGGATCTGGCTGGCGCTCGGGCGTTGCCTGGGGTGCTGGCGCTGGCGCTGGCGCATGTGCTTCGGGCTCCGGCGCTGCGGCTGCGGGCGCATCCTGCGCTGCGGGCTCCTCGGCGATCGGGGGCTGCGTCGAGACGGCCTCGTCGGGTTTGTGCGCCGGGGCAGGAGGGGGCGCATCCTCGAGATCCTGCCGGAACCGGGCGATTTCGCGGGCCTCGGCCACCTCGGGGCGGCGCGGCCCGGCGACTTCCTCTTCGGCGCGCGTGGTGGTGACGGCGGCGCGCAGATGTTCGAAGGTCGCCCGGCGGCGCTGCGACTCGGCGCCCTTCAGCGCCGAATCGGTCTTTGCCATCAGCCGGGCAACGTCGCTGTCATCATGCTCTGCGGTCAGGTCGGCGCGCGGCCGTCGGTCGGCGGCGCGCATCGCCACCGCTTCGCGTTCGACATCGGCCAGTTCCTCGACAAGCTCCGCCTCGGCGCTGCGGTCGAGCCCGGTCGTCCCGAGCGCGGCGCGCACCGACGCGCGGATGGCATCGAGCGACGGCAGGTCTTCGGGCAGCGCGGCCGAGGCGGCCTTGCGCTCAGGGTCAGCCACCGCGGTGTCGGGGGCGGCTGTCTCGGGCGCCTCAGGGGCGGCCATCCCTGATTCGGAGGCCGCGACCGGCTGCGGGTCGGGTCGGGGCTCGGGTCGGGGCTCGGGTCGGGGCTCGGGT
>PUOA01000197.1 GCA_003551925.1 Paracoccaceae bacterium | reverse complement strand
CGCCGCGATCACGATCTCGCGGTAGGCGATGCCGGTGATCTCGGCCATGATGAAGGCGCCCGCGCCCATGATCGGGGGCAGGATCTGCCCGCCCGAGGACGCTGCCGCCTCGACCGAGGCCGAGGTCTGCGGCCGGTAGCCCACCTTCTTCATCAGCGGGATGGTCAGCGACCCGGTGGACACCACATTGCCCGCCGAGGTGCCGTTGATCATCCCCATCAGGCCCGAGCCGAAGATCGCCACCTTGGCCGGCCCGCCGCGCGCGCCCCCCGCTGCCGCGAAGGCGAAGTTGATGAAATACTCGCCCACGCGGCTGGCCTGCAGGAACGCCGCGAAGGTGATGAACAGGATGATATAGGTCGACGACACCGCCGTGGTCGGCCCCAGCACGCCGACATCGGTGTAGATCCGCGCGAAGAAGCGTTCGGGCGCATAGCCGCGATGGTTCAGGAAGCCCGGCAGCCAGGGGCCCAGGAACCCGTAGCCGATGAACACCGCCACGATGATCACCAGCGCCAGCCCCGCCAGCCGGCGCGTGAGTTCGAGGATCAGCGCGATCCCGGCGATCGCGGCATACATGTCGTTGACATGCGGAAACACCCCCGCGCGGTTGCGCAGGAACCCGGCATGGGCGATGATGTAGATGCCCACCGTCAGCGCGGCGAACGCAAGCAGCACGTCGGCGGGCGCGATCCGCCCGCGGTCACGTCCGGGATAGGCCCAGCTTGCCAGCAGCGCCACCGCCGTGCCCGCGGTCAGCGGCCAGCCGAAGGTGTATTTCATCTGATCCGCCGGCGCGCCCATGGCGATCAGCTGCCCGGTCGCCACCGCCCACGAGATCTGCACCAGCGCGGTGCCGATCCCCAGCGCACCCAGCGCCAGCAGCGCGATTTCGGGCAACGACCGGCGGTCCGTGCCGGCGTCGGCGTCACGGAACACGGTCGCGGAATACAGCAGGAACCCCAGGATCAGCCCGCCGGTGACGTGGCTCAGCCGGTAGACCCAGGTTTCCAGCGGGTAGAGGTTCATCGCGATGATGTGGAACGCGGTGTAGACGATGCAGGCCAGCGCCAGCACCATGCCCAGCGCGCCCGCGGGCACGCGCTGGTTGGACATGACGATCTCGCGGTCGACGCCTTCGGCGATGTTGTCGGGCGCTGACCCCAGCGTTTCCTCGACCACCTTCGCGGCGCTGCCGTCGCGTTGCGTTGCCATGTCGCGTCCTCGTGTTCCGATGCCGGGCGCTCAGAGCACCGCCCGCACCCTGCGGATACGGCGAGGAGGCCGCGCGGGGCGGCCTCCTGCAATCACGCTGTGTGCGCCGGCCTCAGCCGCGCAGATCCTCGTCGATCTCGAACCCGTTCTCCTCGAACCAGCGCACCGCGCCCGGGTGGAAGGGCAGGAAGGCGTTGTTGACGAAGTTCTCGGGCAACGTCGCCGCGGCGGCGGCGTGGATCTGCATCATGCGCTCGTTGTTTTCCATCACCAGCTTGGTGATTTCGTAGGCCAGGCTCTCGGGCATGTCCTGATGCACGACGGCGAAGTTCCACATCGCCACCGATTCCTGATCCTCGTCCTGCACGGTGTAGGACCCGCCGGGGATGGTGAAGGGCGACACCTCGGGGAACGCCTCGAGCACGGCGGCGTGCTCCTCGTCCGAGAAGGTGAAGGTGCAGACATCGGCCTCGGCGGCGAGTTGCGAGAACGCCGCGATCGGCACGCCGGCGGCGAACACGAACGCGTCGATCAGCCCGTCCTGAAGCTGGCCTGCCGCATCGGCGGCACCGGCGAAGGACACGTTGGCGTCAACGTCCAGCGCATCGAGGATCCGCGGCCAGTAGGTGCCGGGCGTGCCGCCTGCGGGCCCCACATTGACCCGCTTGCCGGCCAGATCACCGACCGAGCTGATGTCCTGGCTGCACAGCGCAATGCCCTGGAACGGGGTCTCGTACATCGGGAACAGCGCGCGCACATCGGTATGCGGCAGGCCCGGCGCAAGCTCGCTCTCGCCGTTCCAGGCCTCGAACATCGGGCCCATGGTCACCAGGCCGATATCATGCTCCTGCATCTGCAGCAGCGTGACGTTCTGGACCGGGCCGCCGGTCACCTCGCCGCTGGCGCTGATGCCCAGCTCTTCCGAGATGAAGGACGCCAGCCCGTTGCCGTAGACGAAATACACCCCGCCCTGGCTGGCGGTGCCGACCGTCAGCTCGGACGGCCAATCGGCGCGGTCATCGGCCTGCGCGGCGGTGACGGCCATGATCGCTGCGGCGCTCGTGGCGGCAAACTTGGAAAAACGCATCGGAACCTCCCGTTTTTTCGCGTCTGAGACCCGCGCGGCGCTCTGCGTCGCTGCACGGGCTTCATGCGCCGAGTGAAAAGCAGCTTTGTGCGGAATGCAAGTGCCGAAAACGCGCGCGGCGGCGCGGACAGCGCGCCCCGCGGTCACTGGCGGCGCGGCGCGGGCGGGATTATATGCGCGCACATGACCCCTTGCGCCCCGATTTCGCCCCTTCGCCGCGGATGCGACCGATGAGCACACCCGTCTTCGCCACGTTCGGCTGCCGGCTCAATGCCTACGAGACCGAGGCCATGAAGCGCCTTGCGTCCGAGGCCGGGATCACCGACGCGGTGGTCGTCAACACCTGCGCGGTGACCGCCGAGGCCGTGCGCAAGGCCCGCCAGGAGATCCGCCGCCTGCGCCGCGCCCACCCCGACGCACCGATCATCGTCACCGGCTGCGCCGCGCAGACCGAGCCCGAGCGCTTCGCCGCCATGCCCGAGGTCACGCGCGTCATCGGCAATGCCGACAAGATGGCGCCCGGGACATGGGCGCGCCTGACCCCCGACCTGATCGGGCAGACCGAGCGCTTGCAGGTCGATGACATCATGTCGGTGCGCGAGACCGCGACCCATCTGATCGACGGTTTCGGCACCCGCTCGCGCGCCTATGTGCAGGTCCAGAACGGCTGCGATCACCGCTGCACCTTCTGCATCATCCCCTATGGCCGCGGCAATTCGCGCTCGGTCCCCGCGGGCGTGGTGGTCGATCAGATCAGGCGGCTGGTGGAGCGCGGCTTCGCCGAGGTGGTGCTGACCGGCGTCGATCTGACCAGCTGGGGCGCCGATCTGCCCGCCGAGCCCCGGCTGGGCGATCTGGTCCGACGCATCCTGCGGCTGGTGCCCGATCTGGCGCGGCTGCGCATCAGCTCCATCGACAGCATCGAGGCCGACCCCGCGCTGATGGAGGCCATCGCCACCGAACCGCGCCTGATGCCGCATCTGCACCTGTCGCTGCAGGCGGGCGACGACATGATCCTCAAGCGCATGAAGCGCCGCCACCTGCGCGACGACGCCATCGCCTTCTGCGAGCAAGCCCGCCGCCTGCGCCCCGACATGGTGTTCGGCGCCGATATCATCGCCGGCTTTCCCACCGAGACCGAGGCGATGTTCGACAACTCGCTGAAGCTGGTCGCCGAGTGCGGGCTGACCTGGCTGCATGTGTTTCCGTTCAGCCCGCGGCAGGGCACGCCCGCCGCGCGCATGCCGCAACTGCCGGGCGATGTGGTGCGCGACCGCGCCGCGCGGCTGCGCGCCGCCGGGCAGGCGCGGCTGGCCGCGCATCTGGCCGCGCAGCACGGCCGCGCGCACCGGGTGCTGATGGAAGCCCCGCGCCTGGGCCGGACCGAGCAGTTCACCGAGGTCGCGTTCGACCGCGACCACCCCGAAGGCGCCATCGTGCCCTGCACGATCACCGGAGACGACGGCGCGCGCCTTTTCGCGTGACGGGCCGGGTTGCGTTTCCGCGTGCTTCCGGCAAGATTGCAGATGGGAGCGCTATCATTCCCGCGGGGACGTGGCGCTGAGAGGAGGAGGACCGCGCCACCATGTATCTGGGGCTTGATCTGGGCACGTCCGGGCTCAAGGGCATCGTGATCGACGACGACCAGCGCGTGCTGGCAGAAGCAACCGCGCCCCTGACCGTCGGGCGTCCCGCGCCGGGCTGGTCCGAACAGGACCCCGCCGACTGGATCACCGCCGCCGAAACCGTGCTGGACGCGCTCGCCGCCGCGCAGCCGCTGGACGCGGTGCGCGGGATCGGGCTGTCGGGGCAGATGCACGGGGCGACGGTGCTGGACGCCTCGGACCAGCCCTTGCGCCCCTGCATCCTGTGGAACGACACCCGCGCGCATGCCGAGGCGGCCGCGCTCGACGCCGACCCGCGCTTCCACGCAATCAGCGGCAACATCGTCTTTCCGGGCTTCACCGCGCCCAAGCTGGTGTGGATGCGCGCCCATGAACCCGACCTGTTCGCCCGCGCGGCGCGGGTGCTCTTGCCCAAGGACTACCTGCGGCTGTGGCTGACCGGCGAGGCGGTGGCCGAGATGTCCGACGCCGCCGGGACAAGCTGGCTCGACACCGGCGCGCGGGCCTGGTCCGACACGCTCCTGGAGGCCACCGGGCTGAGCGCGGCGCAGATGCCCCGGCTGGTGGAGGGCTGCGCGGTCTCGGGCACGCTGCGCTCGGCGCTGGCGCAGCGCTGGGGGATGGCGGCGGATGTGGTGGTCGCGGGCGGGGGCGGCGACAACGCCGCCACGGGCGTCGGGATGGGGGTGATCGCGGCGGGCCAGGCGTTCGTGAGCCTTGGCACCTCGGGCGTGCTGTTCGCCGCCAATGACGGCTACCGCCCTGCCCCGGAGACCGCGGTGCACAGCTTCTGCCACGCGCTGCCCGGCACCTGGCACCAGATGGGCGTGATCCTGGCGGCGACCGATGCGCTGAACTGGTTCGCGGGGCTGACCGGCGCGGACGCGGCGGCGCTCACCTCCGGGCTGGGGCCGCTGCAGGCGCCGGGGCGGGCGTTGTTCCTGCCTTATCTGGGCGGCGAGCGCACACCGCTCAACGATGCCGCCATCCGCGGGGCGTTCACCGGGCTCGAACACGCCACGGACCGCGCCGCCGCCACGCGCGCGGTGCTCGAAGGCGTCACCTTCGCCTTGCGCGACTGCCGCGATGCGCTGGCCGCCACCGGCACGCGGGTCGAGCGGCTGATCGCGGCGGGGGGCGGGGCGCGGTCGGACTACTGGCTTGCGGCGATCGCCACCGCGCTGGACACCCCCGTCGCGGTGCCGCGCGACGGCGACTTCGGCGCGGCCTTCGGCGCGGCGCGGCTGGGGCTGCTGGCCGCAACCGGCGCCGCCCCCGCCGAGATCTGCACCCCGCCCCCCCTCGCGCACGAGATCGCCCCCGATCCCGCGCTCACCGATGCCTTCGCGTCGGCGCATGACCGCTTCCGCGCCGCCCAATCCGCAATCAAGGGACTGACATGACAGATTTTTTCGACGGCATCCCCGCCATCCGCTACGAGGGCCCCGACAGCGACAACGACTTCGCCTTTCGCCACTACAACCCCGACGAGGAGGTGATGGGCAAGCGCATGGAAGACCACCTGCGCTTCGCGGTATGCTACTGGCACAACTTCGCCTGGCCCGGCGGCGACCCGTTCGGCGGGCAGACCTTCCTGCGGCCCTGGTTCGGCGACACGATGGAGCACGCGAAGCTCAAGGCCGATGTGGCGTTCGACATGTTCCGCATCCTGGGCGTGCCGTTCTTCTGCTTCCACGATGCCGATGTCCGCCCCGAAGGCGCGAGCTTCGCCGAGAACACCCGCAACCTGAATGAGATCGTCGACCACTTCGCCGCCCATATGGAGGCCGGCGGCCCGCAGCTTCTGTGGGGCACGGCCAACCTGTTTTCCAACCGCCGCTACATGGCGGGCGCGGCCACCAACCCCGACCCCGACGTGTTCGCCTTTGCCGCCGCCACGGTGAAAAGCTGCATGGACGCCACGCACCGGCTGGGCGGGCAGAACTACGTGCTCTGGGGCGGGCGTGAGGGGTATGAGACCCTGCTCAACACCGATCTTGCGCGCGAGGCCGAACAGGCAGGCCGCTTCCTGTCGATGGTGGTCGATTACAAGCACAAGATCGGCTTCAAGGGCACGATCCTGGTGGAGCCCAAACCGCAGGAGCCCACCAAGCACCAGTATGACTACGACGTCGCCACCGTTTACGGGTTCCTGCGCCGCTTCGGGCTGGAAAACGAGGTCAAGATGAACATCGAGCAGGGCCACGCGATCCTTGCCGGGCACAGCTTCGAGCACGAGCTCGCGCTGGCGGCGAGCCTCGGCATCCTCGGCTCGATCGACATGAACCGCAACGATTACCAGTGCGGCTGGGACACCGACCATTTCCCCAACAACACCCCCGAGGTCGCGCTGGCCTATTACGAGGTGCTGCGCGCGGGCGGGTTCGACACCGGGGGCACCAATTTCGACGCCAAGCTGCGCCGCCAGTCGCTGGACCCCGAGGATCTTATCCTTGCCCATGTCGGCGCGATGGATGTCTGCGCGCGCGGGCTCAAGGCCGCCGCCGCGATGCTGCAGGACGGCCGGCTGGAAGAAGCGCGCCGCGCGCGCTACGCCGGATGGGAGCAGGACGCCGCGCAGGCCATGCTCGGCAGCGATCTGGAAACCATCGCCGCGCGGGTCGAGGCCGAGGACATCAACCCGCAGCCCCGCTCGGGCAAGCACGAGAAGCTGGAGAACCTGGTCAACCGCTTCGTCTGAGCCTGTCACGCGGCGGCCGCAGGGCCTTGTCCAGCCCCTGCGTCAGCACGGGCTGTCGCAACCGCGCCGCGCCGTGCTATGTGCTGGGCGGGCAGCAAGGGACGGGGGCCGATGCTGGGTGGCAAGCGCATTGTTCTGATCATCGGCGGCGGCATCGCGGCGTATAAGAGCCTCGAGCTGATCCGCCTGCTGCGCGGCGCGGGCGCAGCGGTCAGCCCCGTTCTGACCCGCGCGGGTGCGCAGTTCGTCACGCCGCTGTCGGTGGCCGCGCTCGCGGGCGAGACGCTCTATCAGGACCTGTTCGACCTGACCGCCGAGACCGAGATGGGGCACATCCAGCTCTCGCGCGCCGCCGATCTGCTGGTGGTGGCGCCCGCCACGGCGGACCTGATGGCGAAGATGGCGGGCGGGCACGCCGATGATCTGGCCAGCACGCTGCTGATGGCCACCGACAAGCGCGTGCTGATCGCGCCCGCGATGAACGTGCGCATGTGGGACCACCCGGCGACGCAGCGCAATCTGGCGACGCTCGGCGCCGACGGGGTTCTGACGGTGGGCCCGGAGCGCGGCGACATGGCCTGCGGTGAGCATGGCCCGGGCCGCATGGCCGAACCGGCGGCGATCATGGCCGCCATCGCCGATGCGCTGGGCGATGGGCCGCTTGCGGGGCGGCACGTGCTGGTGACCTCGGGCCCGACGCATGAGCCCATCGACCCGGTGCGTTACATCGCCAACCGGTCCTCGGGCGCGCAGGGGGCGGCGCTGGCGGCGGCGCTGCGCGATCTGGGCGCGCGCATCAGCTTCGTGACCGGGCCTGCGACGGTGCCTGCGCCGTCGGGTGTGACGGTGACGCGGGTGGAAACCGCGCGCCAGATGCGCGACGCCGCGCTGGCCGCGCTGCCCGCCGATGCCGCGATCTGCGCCGCTGCGGTGGCCGACTGGCACGTCGCCAATGCCGGGGTGCAGAAACTGAAGAAAACCGCCGGCGGCGCTCCCGCGCTGGAATTTGCCGAAAACCCCGACATTCTGGCCGAATTGTCGGCCCACCCGGCGCGCCCGACGCTGGTCGTTGGCTTCGCCGCCGAAACCACCGACGTCACCGCCCACGCGCAGGCCAAGCGCGCGCGCAAGGGCTGCGACTGGATCGTGGCCAACGATGTCTCGCCCGGCACCGGCATCATGGGCGGGGCCGACAACGCCGTCACCCTGATCACCGCCGCAGGGTCCGAGGACTGGCCCCGCCTGCCCAAGGCCGAGGTCGCCCGCCGCCTCGCCCGCCGCATCGCCGAGGCGCTGGCATGATCCGCGCCGCGCTGGTGTTCGAGGACTGGGCCGACCCTGCGCTGGGCCTGCCCGACTACGCAACCGACGGTGCCGCCGGCGCCGATATCCGCGCCAACCTGCCCGCCGCCGACCGCGCCGCGGGGGTGACGCTGGCGCCGCTGCAACGCGCGCTGATCCCCACCGGCTGGCGCGTCGCGCTGCCCGAAGGGTATGAGATGCAGATCCGCCCGCGCTCGGGGCGTGCGCTGCGCGACGGGCTGACGGTGCTGAACGCGCCGGGCACGGTGGACGCCGACTATCGCGGCGCGGTGGGCGTGCTGCTGGTCAATCTGGGCGCCGCGCCGGTGACCATCGCGCATGGCGAGCGCATCGCGCAGGCGGTGATCGCCCCGGTGGCGCGCGCGACCTTTGTGCAGACCGACACACTGCCGCCCACCGCGCGCGGCGCGGGCGGCTTCGGCTCGACCGGAGGGCGCTGATGGGCTTCGTGCTGTTCCTGATGGCGGTGCTGTGGGGTGTGGGGTGGTTCATGAACGCCCCGGTGCGCGCGCGGCTGGTGATGATCGGGCTGCTCTATGCGATGGTGCTGAGCGCGCAACTGGTCCTGCCGCCCGAGGCCGAGCTGCGCCAGGCGACCGGCGGCGGCCCCGAGCCGTGGCTGGCGCTGGGCGGCGTGGCCGCGCTGGGCGCGGGCTACGGCGCGATGGTGCGCCGCCTGCGCCGGCGCGCGGGGCCGGACGTCATCGCCGCCAACACGCCCGCCCCCGACCCCGATCGCTTCCGCGAGGCCGAGCTGAACCGCTACGCCCGCCATATCGTGCTGCGCGAGATCGGCGGGCCGGGCCAGAAGCGGCTGAAGGCCGCGCGCGTGCTGGTGGTGGGCGCCGGCGGGCTGGGCTCTCCCGCGCTGATGTATCTGGCCGCCGCAGGCGTGGGCACCATCGGGGTGATCGACGACGACACCGTGGACGGATCGAACCTGCAACGCCAGATCATCCACGCCGACCCGCGCATCGGCATGTCCAAGGTGTTCTCGGCCAAGGAGGCGATGGAGGCGCTCAACCCCTTCATCACCGTGCGCCCCTATCACCGCCGGCTGACCCCCGAGATCGCCGCCGAGCTGTTTTCCGATTACGACCTGGTCCTTGACGGGTCGGACAATTTCGACACCCGCTTCCTGGTCAATCGCGCCGCCGTGGCGACCGGCACACCACTCATCGCCGCCGCGATCACGCAATGGGAGGGGCAGATCAGCCT
>PUOA01000226.1 GCA_003551925.1 Paracoccaceae bacterium | reverse complement strand
GTGCCGCTATCACCGCCGCGCGCGCAGGCGCCCGCGTGGTGGTGGTGGATGAAGCGCCGCGCGCCGGCGGCCAAGTGTATCGCACCCCGCCCGAGGCGGTCGCGGCGCGCGCGCCTGCACCCTCGCCCGAGGCCGCCGAAGGCGCGCGCCAGCGCGCCGCGCTGGTGGCGAGCGGCGCGCGGTTGGTGACCGGGCACCGTGTGTGGCTGGTGACCGAGGGGTTCGGGGTCGAGGCGCTTGGCCCCGATGGCCCGGCGCGCTGGCGTGCGCCGCAGCTCATCGCCGCAACCGGCACGCATGAGCGCGTGATCCCTTTCCCGGGCTGGACCTTGCCCGGCGTGGTCGGGCTTGCCGCCACCACCGTTCTGATGAAAGAGCAGCGCATGGCGCCCGGCCGCCGCGTGCTGGTGGCGGGGTGCGGGCCACTGTTGGCCTCGGTCGCGGCGGGTCTGGGCAAGATGGGGGCGGAGGTTGTCGCCGTCGCCGACCTTGCCACCCCCAACGACTGGGCGCGGGCGCTGCCGCGGATGCTGGGCCGGCCCGATCTGCTGCTGCGCGGCGCAGGCTGGGTGGGCCGGGTCGCGGCGCGCCGGGTGCCGTATCTGCCGCGCCACCATGTTGTGAGCGCCGAGCGCGCGCAGCCCGACGCTCCGCTGCGGGTGACGCTGGCGCGGCTTGGGCGCGACGGCACGCCGGCGGCCGGACGGGTGATCGAGGCCGACGCGCTGGCGGTCGGCCACGGCCTTGTCCCGGGAACCGAGTTGACGCGCCTGCTGCGCGCGGCGCACGAATGGCACCCCGAGCGCGGCGGCTGGGTGCCGGTGCGCGACGCGGCGTTCCGGACGTCGGTGCCGGGGCTCTATGTCGTCGGCGATGGCGGCGGCATCAGCGGCGCGGCGGCGGCGTGGCATCAGGGCCGGGTTGCGGGGCTGGCGGCGGTGCGGGCGGCCGGGATCGGCGACGCCGACGTGCTCACGGACCAGATCACGCTCGAATCGCGCCCGCTTCGCATGGCCGAGCGGTTCGGGCGCGCGATGGGGCGCATGATGGCCCCGCGCCCGGCGCTTTACGCCGCGATCGAGCCTGCCACCGAGATCTGCCGCTGCGAGGAGGTGACCGCCGAAGAGCTCGCCACCGCCGTCGCTGCCGGCGCGCGCGAGGTCAACCAGCTAAAGCACTGGACGCGGTGCGGCATGGGGCCGTGTCAGGGCCGCATGTGCGGCGAGGCCGCGGCCGAGATCGTCTGCGCGCGCCGCGGCGGCGCGGACCGCGCCGAGGTCGGGCTCTGGACCGGGCGCGCGCCGTTGCGCCCCGTTCCGCTGGAGGCGCTGGCCGGAACCTTCGACTATGCCGACATCCCGATCCCGGAGCCTGCGCCGCTATGACCGCGCCGCACCCATACGATGCCATGGTCGTCGGCGCTGGTGTCATGGGCGCCAGCACGGCGCTGCACCTCGTGCGCGGCGGCATGCGCGTGGCGCTGGTGGACCGCGGCGGGATCTGCCGCGAAGCCTCGGGGACCAACGCCGGCACGCTGACCATGCACATGACGCGCGCCGCGCTCATTCCGTACGCGCTCGAGGGGTGGCGGATGTGGACGCAGGCGCGCGCGTGGCTGGGCGCCGATGTGGGCGTGACGCAGGCGCCGGGCCTGACCGTCGCCTTCACCGAGGCCGAGGAAGCGCTGATCCACCAGCGTGCCGCCGCGCGCGGGGGTGCGGGCGCGCCGATCAAGGTCATCACCCCGGCCGAGGCGCGCGCGATCGAACCGGGCCTGTCGCCGGGCATCCGCGCGGCGGCGCATTGCCCCATCGACGGCCATGTCACCGCCTATCTGACAGGGCGCGGCTTTGCCGCGGCGCTGCGCGACGCAGGCTGCGACGTGATCGAGGGGTTGCCTGTCACCGGTCTCGACCGCGATGGCGCGCACTACACGCTGCGCTGCGACGATGCGGCCATGGACGGCGCGCTGCGCGCGCCGCGCGTGGTGCTCGCCGGGGGGGTGTGGCTGGAGCCGATGCTCCGCTGGCTGGGGCTGGAGGTGCCGATCAAGGTGCTGGTCAACCAGCTTGCGGTGACCGAGCGCATGACCCCGGTGATGAACAGCGTGCTCAGCGTGGCGAGCGGGCTTCTGTCGCTCAAGCAGTTCGCCAACGGCAGCGTGCTGGTGGGCGGCGGCTGGCAGGGGCGCGGCGACCGCGACCGCGGCGGGTTCGAACTGATCCCCGAGGCGCTGATCGGCAACCTGCGGCTGGCCGCGCATGTGATTCCCGCGCTGCGCGATGCGCGGGTGCTGCGCGCGTGGCTGGGGCTGGAGGCCGAGACCGCCGACGCGATGCCGATCATCGGTCCGGTGCCCGGCCACCCCGGGGCCTTCGCCATCGGCAGCGTGCATTCGGGCTACACGTCGGGGCCGTATATGGGCCGGCTGCTGGCGCAGGCCGTGCTGGGCCAGACCCCCGAGCGCCCGCTGTTTCCGCTCGAGCGACTGATTTCACACGACACGGATACTGCCGCATGACGCCCCACGCTTCTCCGCCCCTCGCCTGCGCTGCCGCCGCCGAACCGCTGACCGCCCGGGGCGTTGCCGGGATCCACGCCGCGATTGTCACGCCGCTGCGCGCGGACCTGTCGGTCGACGCCGACGTGCTGGCCGCGCAGCTGCGCCGGCTGGGCGAAGTGCCGGGGATGCGCGGCGTGATGTGCAACGGCCACGCGGGCGAGAACGCGCTGACCAGCCGCGCGGACAAGGCGCGCGTGGTGGCGATCTGCCGCGATGCGATGCCGCAGGGCGGGCTGGTGATCGCCGGGGTCAACGCCGAGGCGAGCCACGCCGCCGCGCGCCAGGCCGAGGACGCCGCCGCCGCCGGTGCCGACGCGGTCATGGTGTTCGCCCCCAACGGCTTCGCGCTGGGCCAGGACCGGCAGATGGCGCTCACCCATCACCGGATCATCGCCGAGGCCACCGACCTGCCGCTGCTGCTGTTCCAGGGTGCGGCGGGCGCCGGTGCCTATGCCTACACCGCCGACGTTCTGCGCGACCTGATCGCGCTGCCGCAGGTCATCGGCATCAAGGAAGGCAGCTGGGACAGTGCCGCCTACGAGGCCACGCGCCGCCTGATCAAGGCCGAGCGCCCCGAGCTTGCGGTGATGGCCTCGGGCGACGAGCACTTGTGGACCTGCTTCATCCTTGGCTCCGAAGGCAGCGTCGTCAGCCTCGCCGCGCTGATCCCCGAGCCGATCATCGCCCTCGACCGTGCCGTGCGCGCGCGCGACCACGACGCCGCGCGCGCCGCGCACGAGGTCATCTATCCGCTGGCGCGCGCGATCTACGGACGCAAGCCGGGCAATCTGGCCACCGCGCGGCTGAAGACCTGCATGATGCTTGCCGGGCTGTTGCCCGACGACCGTGTCCATCCGCCGTTCGGGCCGCTGGACCAAAGCGAACGGGACGCGCTTTGCGATGCGATGCGCGTGGCCGGGGTGCTCTAGCACCAGAAGGGGACGCGGCCGGCGCTCGTGCCGCGCAACAACAGGAGAGAGAGAACCGACATGAAATTCAAGCATCTGGTCCTTGCCACGTCGGTGGCGATCACCGGCGCGGCGGGCATGGCCGCGGCCGAGTTCCCGAGCGAGCAGCCGATCCGGCTGGTCAACCCTTACGGTGCCGGCGGCGGCGTGGACATCGCCGGGCGCATCCTGTCCAGCGTCGCGGGCGAGTTCCTCGACACTCGGGTCGACGTGATCTCGATCGACGGGGCTGGGGGGCAGGAGGCGATCAACCTCGTGCGCGACGCCGAAGCCGATGGCTACACGCTGCTGCTGACCGACTACGGCCCGCTTGTGACCACCGCCCTGCGCGAGGATGTCAGCTATGATCTCGATGAATGGGTGCCGCTGGTGCAGATCACCGAGGTCGCGCCCGTGTTCTTTGCCCGCGCCGACGGCCCGCTGACCGACATGGAGACCTTCATCGAGATCGCGCGCGACGATCCGGGCGGCATCTCGGTCGGGCACGGCCGGCACCTGAGCGTGCCGCATCTGCCGCTGATCCTGCTCGAGGGCGTCGCGGAGTTCGAGACCACGCATCTGCCCACCACGGGCGGCGCGCAGGCGCTGTCCTTCGTGCTGGGCGGGCAGGTGGACGCCGGGGCGTCGGTGCCCTCGACCATCGCCGGGGGTGTCGGCGACGGCAGCCTGGTCGCGCTGGCGCTGGCCACGGCCGACCGTGTGGAGGCGCTGCCCGACACGCCCACGCTGCAAGAGCTTGGTTACGACGTGGTGCTTCCGGCGTGGTACACGATCTTTGCGCATCGCGACGTGGCCGAGGAGCGAAAGGCGGTGCTCGAGGAAAGGATCCTCGAGGCGCTTGAAAGCCCCTCGGCGCAGGCGCTGGCGCAGCGCAGCGGCACCGATCTGGTGCTGCTGGGGATGGAGGACAGCATGGAGGCGTACCAGACCACCATCGCCAACCTCGAGGCGATCCTCGCCGACATCGACGAGGACTGAACCGGCCCGTCTGACGCGATGCCGCGCCAGCGGCGCGCGCGTCGCCGGCGGGGGCGGTGCCGTGGCGCATCGCCCCTGCCCCCGGGGGGATTACAAGGCGTATCGCGATGCTCGAATTCCTTGCCGAAGCCGCCGCGCTGGCCTTCACGCCGCAGGTGATGCTGTTCGCGCTGATCGGGCTTGCCATCGGTGTGACCGTGGGTGCGATCCCGGGGCTGTCGGGCGACATGGCGATCGCGATCCTGCTGCCGCTGGTGTTCGTGATGGACCCCGTGCCGGCGCTCGGCCTGCTGGTGGGCATCTACAAGGGCAGCATGTTCGGCGGGTCGATCGCGGCGATCACCTTCGGGGTGCCGGGCACCGCCGGCGCGGCGGCCACGGTGATCGACGGCTATCAGGCCAAGCTCAACGGCCAGCCCAACCGCGCGCTGCACACCGCGCTCTATTCGTCGATCATCGCCGATACCAGCAGCGATCTGGTGCTGATCTTCCTCGCTCTACCGCTTGCGGCGGTGGCGCTGATGTTCGGACCGGTCGAGTTCTTCGCGCTCTACGTGGTGTCGCTGACGCTGGTCGCGGCGCTGACCATGGGCAAGGTCGCCCGGGGGATCGCCGCGGCGGCGCTGGGCGTCTTGCTGGCGATGATCGGGCGCGATCCGATCACGGGCGGGCTGCGGCTGACCTTCGACATTCCCGCGCTGAGCGGCGGCATCGGCCTGATCCCGCTGCTGGTGGGCGTGTTCGCGGTGTCGGAGATCATCGTCCAGGCCGGCCGGGCGTGGATGCGCCGCGCCGAGCGGACGGTCGCCTCGATCGCCGCGGACGCCGAGAAATCGGGCTATGACGTCGCGGGCGACCGGCTGGACTGGCGTACATTCCGCTCCACGCTGCGCGCGACCTTCGTCGGTGCCGGAATGGGGACGTTCATCGGCGCGCTGCCTGGCGCTGGATCGTCGCTGGCGGCGTTCATGTCCTACGGGATCGCGCAACGCTTCTCGCGCAGGCCGCAGGAGTTCGGCCGCGGCTCGCTCGAAGGGGTGGCGGCGGCCGAGGCGGGCAACAGCGCCACGTCGGGGTCGACCTTCATCCCGCTGTTTGCCTTCGGCATCCCTGGCAGCGCCACCGCGGCGCTGTTCGGCGCGGCGCTGATCATGATGGGCATCACCCCCGGCCCGACGATGATCAACGACAACATGGCGATCATCTATGCGTTGTTCATCATGCTGATCTACGCCAACCTGTTCAACTTCGGGATCTCCAAGCTTCTGCTGCCGCTCTATTCGCGGCTGGCCATGATCCAGCCGCATTATGTGCTGCCGGTGGTTCTGGGGCTGGCGATCCTGGGGACCTATGCGGCGTCCAACTCGGTCAAGGACGTGTGGCTGTTGCTCGCGGCGGGGCTGCTGGGCGTGGGGCTGCGCTGGTTCGGGGTGCCGCTGGGACCGCTGGTGCTGGGCTTCATCGTCGGTCCCGGTCTGGAGCAGAGCCTGCGGCAGGCGCTGATGCTGGGCCGCGGCGACTGGATGCACCTGCTGCAGAGCCCGCTTGCCATCGGCATCTATCTGGGCACGCTCGCGATACTCGTGGTGTTCGGGCTGGTCACCCGCCGCCGCGCGCTGCACGCGAAGGAGGCGTGATGAAACACCCGCTGTCGGCCCGTGCCTGGATGCACCGCGACCTCGGCTTCGCGGCGTTGCTGGTTGCCCTCGGCGGCGCGGGCCTGCTGGACGTGCGTTTCGGCGACTGGCGCCCCGGACCGGGCGGGGGCAACGCGCTCGTGCCTGCGGTGGCGTATTCGGTGTTGCTCGCCGCGGGCTGCGTCATCGCGCTGGGCCGGCTGCGGCCGGGCTGGTCCCCCGACGCCCAGCGGCTGCACGTGCCCGTGGGGATCGTGGCCGGAGCGCTGCTGTGGGGCGGCGCGTTCTTTCTGGCGGTGCGCCATGTGGGGATCGGCGTGTCGACCACCGTGCTGATTGCGGGCGCGATCTGGGCGCTGACACCCCCGGTCGATCGGCGGCCCGGCCTGATCGCGGTGATCGCGCTGTGTTCGGGGCTCGCCTTCTGGGTCGTTTTCACGCAGCTTGCCCCCATTCTTGTGGCGTCGCCACTGCTGTTCTGACGATGGAGGTTGCCCATGGCCAGGCAGACCAGATCCGGCCAGTCGCTGGCCGACTTCGCGCAAGGCCGGCTGACGCGGCTGATCCTCGACCGTGAGCTTGCCGCCGGCACGACCATCGTCGAGGAGCGGCTGGCGCTGTCGCTCGACATTTCGCGCACGCCGCTGCGCGAGGCGCTGGCGCGCATGGAGGCCGAGGGGCTGGTGGTCAAATCCGGCGGGCGCTCCTACCAGGTGCGCCTGGTGACCGCGCCCGAGTTCTTCCAGTCGATGCGCGTGCGCGAGCTGCTGGAGCGCGAGATCGTGCAGGTGTCGGTTCCTTATCTCCCGCGCGATGCGCTCGATGCGTTGCGCGCGCGCATCGCGGCGCTGGTGCCGGGGCAGGGGGACAGCCACCTCTACTGGCAGGCCGATGATGCGCTGCACAGCCTGTTCCCGGCGCATTGCGACAACCCGGTGATGGCGGGGGTTGTGCATGACATGCGCATCACCGCGCGGCTGTTCGAGGCATCGAACCCGTTTGGCCGCGCACAGGCCGACCAGCGCGAGCATCTGGCGATCCTCGACGCCGCGATCGCCACCGATGCTTCCGCCGCTGGCCGCGCCATGGCGCGCCACATCCGCAACCTGCAGCAAGACGTCATGAAGAGCCTGCGCCACGGGACCGGGGCACGGGCCGCTCGCCTTGCAGCGGAAACCGCAACTCCGTGATGGCCGCGTGCCGACCCGTGGCCCAGACCCTGAAAGGAGCCTTCCCGTGAGCACCTACGATCTGGCCATTCGCGGTGGTACGCTCGCCACCGCCTCCGATGTGTTCCGCGCCGATATCGGCATCCGCGACGGCAAGATCGCGGCCATTGCGGACGCGGTCACCGGCGCAGCCGAGGAGGTCGACGCGACCGGTCTGCTGGTCCTGCCCGGTGGCATCGACAGCCATGTGCACATCGCGCAACCCTCGGGCGATGGGATCGTGATGGCCGACGACTTCGCCTCGGCCACCGGCGCCGCCGCGGCCGGGGGCAACACGCTGATCATGCCGTTCGCGCTGCAGGCCCGCGGTACCAGCCTGCGCGCCGCGGTTGACGCCTACCGCGCGCAGGCCGAGGGCAACTGCGTCATCGACACCGCCATCCATCTGATCATCTCCGACCCCACCCCCGAGGTTCTGGGCCAGGAGCTGCCGGCGCTGATCAAGGACGGGTATACGTCGTTCAAGGTGTTCATGACTTACGACGATCTGGTGCTGAGCGACCGCGAACTGCTGGAGGTGTTCGAAGTGGCCCGCCGCGAGGGCGCGTTGGTCATGGTCCACGCCGAAGGCTACGACAGCATCCGTTACATGACCGACCGGCTGGAACGCGCGGGCAACACCGCGCCCTACTATCACGCCAAGAGCCGCCCCCAGCTTGTCGAACGCGAGGCCACGCACCGCGCCATCAGCCACGGGGAACTGGTCGACGTGCCGATCATGATCGTGCACGTTTCAGGACGCGAGCCCATGGAACAGATCCGCTGGGCGCAGACCCGCGGGCTGAACGTCATGGCCGAGACCTGCCCGCAATACATCTCGCTGACCGAAGAGGACCTGCGCGCCGCGCAGGGCGATGACATGGCAGGGGCGAAATACGTCTGCTCGCCGCCGCCACGCGGGACCGAGGATCACGAGGCGATCTGGGAAGGCATCCGCACCGGGGTGTTCCAGACCTTTTCATCCGATCACTGCCCGTTCCGCTACGAGGGCACCGACGGCAAGCAGGTGCCGCGTGGGCGCAGCTCGTTCCGCTGGGTGCCCAACGGCATCCCCGGGGTCGAAACGCGGCTGCCGATCCTGTTCTCGGAAGGGGTGAGCAAGGGGCGCATCACGCTGCAGAAATTCGTCGAACTGACCGCCACGAACCACGCGAGGATCTACGGGCTTTACCCCGGAAAGGGCGCGCTCGCGGTCGGCTTTGATGCCGACATCGCGCTGTGGGACCCCGAGCGGCGAGAGACCATCCGCCAGGACATCCTGCACCATGGCGCCGATTACACCCCATGGGAGGGCTTCAAGGTGACCGGCTGGCCCGTGATGACGATTGCTCGGGGCGCGGTTGTCTGCAAGGACGGCACCCTGCTCGCCGAACCCGGTCAGGGGAAAGTCCTCGCCCGCCAGTAGGCAAGCCCGTGAGCACGGGGGTCGAAGGAGGCCGCGATACTGCTCGCAAGGTAGAGCGGCGCCATTGCGCCGCCGTGCCAGCGCTGTGGCGCGCGCTCGGCTCCGGCGGCTCCGCAGCCCCGACTCTTGGCCGAGACACGGTCAGGCGTTATCAGCAAACCATGTCCCACGGCGTCATTTCGGGGTGACCCGATCGCCCGGAATGGCTGACCCTGTGTCTCTGAAACACGCGACCGGATTTGTTGGAACGCGCAGGACGGACAGGTAAACCCGCTTCTCTGCTTGAAGCGGACCTCGAAGTGAACTTCCTTCGCCGCAGGATCGGGTCGTGTCGCGGAGTTGGTGGAAATTCGATGGCGGCGTAATCTCCGGGTGAACTGAAACCCACCCAACCGGCGGCTGCAACCGCCAGGGAGATCACGCCATGAACCAGATTACCGACACTGCGAGCTTTGCGCTACTGGCCGGGGAGGCCGGGTTCGACCCGATCGAGGAGCGGCTGC
>PUOA01000288.1 GCA_003551925.1 Paracoccaceae bacterium | reverse complement strand
GCTGACCGATGTGCGCGCGCTGCGGGACTGAGCTACCAGAAGCCCTGGGCCTTGTTTCGCGCCATCACCGCGCTCGCGGCGATGTAGACAACAAGGTCCAGGCCAAATCCGAGCAGTGTCACAAGTTTCCTCGACGCCCCCGCCACATGTGGCAGCCGTCTGAGCCGCTTGATCAGGAACTCGAAAGGGACGTAGCCATGCGGAAAGGTCGGGGTTGCCTGCGCAACAATCCGGGACACGAACTCCGGATCGCGCGCCGCCTCGTTCAGAAAGGCCGCACGCGCGACGAAGCTGTCGGGTTGGGCGTTGATCGCGGCAAACACCCAGGCGTTCACGGCGCCGCCAACGACAACGCGCACCTGGTGCCTGATCAGCCCCCGAAGCGTTGTCTCGGAACGATATACATGCGAGACATGCGCATCCGAAACGATCCGCTCCAGGTGCTCGCGCTCGGTCAGCAGGCGCGTCAGGATCATTGCCCTGAGAAAGCCGTCTTCGACCGGCAGGCCCACGGGCATGTGGATGTGCCTGGCCGTGGTGGCGCGCATGGCATAGAGCTGGCCACAAATGGCGTGCCGGTTGTCGTGCAAGGTGCCAGCCCCCAGCCGAATGAGCCGCTCGCGAAGCGTCGGCGCGTCTTTCGTCGCAATGTCCTTCACCGGCCAACTCGAGGCGACCTCGCGCTCAGGGTCCGAAAGCAGGCTTTCGGACAGGCACCGCAGCGTGTCCGGCGCGGTGAGGGTGATATCGGCATCCGCGCAAATCAGGATATCGGCGTCGCCTGCAAGCTCATGAACAAACCGGTTCCACGTCCGGGATTTGCCGGCGCTCTGCAACTCGACCACGTGGAAGCAGGCCCCGTGCGACAGGTGGTCAAGCGCGTCTTGCGCCCGCGCGACCGTGTCGTCGGTCGACCCGTTCGACAGCACGCACACCCTGATCTCTGCGGGCCCGTTGAACAGGTCCTGTCCGTCGATTGCGCGCAGCATCTGACCTATGGTGGCGTCTTCGTTGTGCGCAAAGACACCGATTGCGACTTTCATGATCCACTCCGGCCCGGGTTGTGGCGTCCCCTGTCGTTCAGGTCTGAAAGCGACACGGACAAGGCAGCGGCCGGGCAATTCATCGGCGCGACGACGATTCAGACCTCAACATCCGGGATCCGTCCGGGTTCATCCTACGAAAGGCGAAACACATGCAACCCTTCACCACGCTGACCGGTGTGGCCGCGCCCATGCCGCTGGTCAATATCGACACCGACATGATCATCCCCAAGCAGTTCCTGAAGACGATCAAGCGCACCGGGCTGGGCAAGAACCTGTTCGACGAGATGCGCTATGATGACAACGGCAACGAAATCCCCGATTTCGTGCTGAACCAGCCCGCCTGGCGCAAGGCCGAGATCCTGGTCGCCGGCGACAATTTCGGCTGCGGCTCGTCGCGCGAGCATGCGCCCTGGGCGCTGCTGGATTTCGGCATCCGCTGCGTGATCTCGACCAGCTTCGCCGACATCTTTCACGGCAACTGCTTCAAGAACGGCATCCTGCCGGTGGTGCTGCCGCAGGAACAGGTGGACGTGCTGATGGACGACGCGCGCAAGGGCGAAAACGCGCGCATCACCGTCGATCTGGAGGCGCAGACCGTCACCAGCGCCGACGGTCACGTGTTCCGATTCGAGGTCGATCCCTTCAAGAAGCACTGCCTGCTCAACGGGCTCGACGATATCGGGCTGACGCTTGAAAAGGTGTCTGCAATTGACAGCTTCGAGGCGCAGGCGCAGACGGCGCGCCCTTGGGTCTGACCCGCCTTGAGCCACAACATCTAGCGGTGCCCCCTCGGGGCGCCGTTTTTTTTCCGCAATGTTGATGCAACTTCGCGACAGTTCGATCTCGAAAACGTCGCAGGCGACCCGCACGATCATGGGGGTGGTTGAAAAGGTGGTCGGACGTGGGCAAGATTGTGTCAACAATGTGGCGCCCCTTCGGGGGTGCTCGGAAGAATGGTGGGCCGGTCGCGCGTGACCGAACGCCCGCCCGAGGCAGAGGTAACGGCAAGGTCATGTCGCGGTTCCCCGGCGCCATGCTGCGCGCGGTGCTCGTCGCCGTTGTGGTGGCGCTTCCGGCGTTGATGCTTCCTGACGTGTCGTCCGAGACCGGGCAGCTCGTCACGCTGCTGGCGCTGGTCGCCTGCGCGGTGACGCTGGCCGAATACTCGGCCGCCTGTCCGGGGCTGGTCGAATTCCGCGACGCGCGCCCCTATAACCGCATGCGCTTCATCCTTCTGTTCTTCCTCATCCTTTTCCTGACGATCCTGGTGCGCAACGATGCGGTGCCGACGCCGCTGAGCGTGATGATCACCTCGGGCGCGCTGTGGTTGGGGACGGTCTTCGACTTCGCCTACAGCCCGATCCGGCTGCTGTCGCTGACGCTGCCGGCCGGTCTGCCTGCGGCGCATCTGGACCTTGTGCGCGGCGCGGCGGCGCTGGGCTACGTGATCGGCTGGCTGAGCGTGCTCGGCTTGATGGTGGCGATCCTGGTGGGCTACTGGCCGCAGCGGCGCGGCGCGTTCAACGTCTGGGTCAACCTGCCGACCTTCGACCCGACCGCGGGGCTGGACGTGGTGCAGCGCCTCGAACGCGATGCGCTGGTTAACATTGCGTTAGGCATCCTGATGCCATTCTTCCTGCCGGTGATTCTGAAGCTCTCGTCGCTGCTGATCCAGCCCGTGACGCTGGAATCGCCCTTGGGGTTCGTCTGGGGGATCGCGCTTTGGGCCTTCGTGCCGGTCAGTCTGTTGATGCGCGGGATCGCGATGCAGCAGGTCGCGCGGCTGATCCGCGACAAGCGGCGCGAGGTCGCCGCCGAGGAGGATGGCATCCCGCAGCCGGAGCGCTCGGTCTACTCCTGACGCTGGCGCTCTGGGCCGGGCTGGTCCTGCCCGCGCCCCTCGGGGCGGACACCCGGCCGGCGCAGACCGCCGAAAGCCTGCGCGCTGCGGGGCCGGAAACGCTCCGGATCGCCACCTTCAACGTCAACCTCTCGCGGCGCGGGCCGGGGCTGCTGCTGCGCGATCTGCTGGCCGACGATCCGGGCGCCGCGCAGATGGCCGCGGTCATCGCGCATGTGGCGCCCGATGCGGTGCTGCTGACCAAGATCGACTATGACCACGGTCTGCACGCCCTGCACGCCTTCGCCGACCTGATCCGCGCGCAGGGCCATGATCTGCCGCATGCCTTCGCGCTGCGGCCCAACGGCGGATGGCGCACCGGGATCGACATGACCGGCGACGGGCGCGCCGACACCGCCGACGATGCGCAGGGATACGGTGCCTTTGCCGGGGCAGGGGGGATGGCGATCCTTTCGCGACTGGAGCTCGACGCCGCGGCGGTGCGCGATTTCTCGGGGTTTCTGTGGCGTGACCTGCCCGGGGCGCGTCTGCCGCGCGTGGACGGCGCGCTCTACCCCTCGGACGCGGTGTTCGGGATCCAGCGACTGTCGAGCACCGGCCACTGGGACGTGCCGCTGCGCCTTCCGGGCGGCGGGCGGTTGTCGCTGCTGGGATTCTACGCTTCGCCGCCGGTGTTCGGTGGCGCGCACGGACGCAACCGGCTGCGCAACCATGACGAGGCGATGTTCTGGGTGCATCTGCTGGACGGGACCTTGCCGATGCCCGCGCCCGATGGCCCGTTCGTGCTGTTGGGCGGCAGCAACCTGGACCCCCATGACGGCGACGGCAAGCACGCCGCGATGCGCCGCTTGCTGGCCCATCCCCGCCTGCAGGACCCCGAACCGCGCAGCGCCGGCGCGCGCGTGGCCGCGCAGCACCCCGCCAGCCTCGGCCACCGTGGCGATCCGGCGCTCGACACGACGCACTGGACGCGCGCCATCGGGCCGGGCAACCTGCGGGTGGACTATGTGCTGCCCTCGGCGGATCTGACGGTGCGCGGCGCGGGTGTGTTCTGGCCCGCGCCCGACGATCCGCTCGCTGCGCTGCTGGGCCCGCGTGAGGACCCACCGACCCGGCACCGACTGGTCTGGGTCGATATCGTGCCCCCCTGATCCACCCGCCCCTGATCCACCACAGGTGGTGTCGCCTGACTGCCGCGCCACAGAATCGGCCCTTACCGGGGCGGAGCTGCAACAACGTCGCCGCGTAGTCCCGCGATGCGCAAGCGTTTTTCTGGACCCTGCGGGGCTTGCGCGTTATCGTGGCTGCAAACGGGGCGGTTCAGACCCCGGTTCATGAGGCAGCAATGATCTATCCTGAGCGGTTTTCGAACCTGCCGGAGTATGCATTCCCGCGGTTGCGGGCGCTGTTGGCGGGCCATGCCCCCGGCGGCCCCGACTGCGCCATGACCATCGGCGAGCCGCGCCACCCCATGCCGCCCTTCGTGGCCGAAGCGCTGGCGGGGGCCGTGGCCGACTTCGCGCGCTACCCGGTCAACGAGGGCACGCACGCGCTGCTTGACGCGATCGCCGGCTGGATCGCGCGCCGCTACGACGTGACCCTTCCACCCGAGCGGCTGATCGCGCTCAACGGCACGCGCGAGGGGCTGTTCAACCTTGCCCTTGCGCTGTGCCCCGAGGCGAAGCGTGGCGCCCGGCCCGTGGTGCTGATGCCCAACCCCTTCTACCAGGTCTATGCGGTCGCCGCGGCTGCGGTGGGCGCCGAGCCGGTCTTCGTTCCCGCGACCGAGGCCAGCGGCCATCTGCCCGATTACGCCGCGCTGTCGCCCGAGCTGCTGGACCGCGTGGCGCTGGCCTATCTGTGCTCGCCCGCCAATCCGCAGGGCGCGGTGGCCGGGCGCGACCGCTGGCGCACGCTGCTGGCGCTGGCCGAGAAGCACGATTTCCGCATCGTCGCCGATGAATGCTACTCCGAGATCTGGCGCGACACGCCGCCGCCCGGCGCGCTCGAGATGGCCGCCGAGACCGGCGCCGACCCCGAGCGCGTGCTGGCCATCAACTCGCTGTCCAAGCGATCGAACCTGCCCGGCCTGCGCTCGGGCTTCGCCGCCGGCGGCCCCGAGACCATCCGCCGCCTGCGCCAGCTGCGCGCATATGCCGGTGCGCCGCTGCCGGGCCCGTTGCAGGCCGTTGCCGCCGCCGCCTGGGCCGACGAGGCGCATGTCGAGGCCAGCCGCGCGCTCTATCAGGAAAAATACCGCATCGCCGACGCGGTGCTTGCCGGCGTGCCCGGCTACCGCCCCCCCGAAGGCGGCTTTTTCCTGTGGCTGCCCGTTGCCGATGGCGAGGCGGCGGCGCTGAGCCTTTTCCGCGCGACCGGCGTGCGCGTGCTGCCGGGCGCGTATCTGAGCCGCGACACTGCGCAGGGCAACCCCGGCGCCGGGTTCATTCGTGCCGCGATGGTGGCGCCGGCTGCCGAGATGCGCGCCGGCCTGATCCGCCTGCGCGATCACCTGTATTCGTGAGGGAACACACATGGCCTCCTGGAACGTCCGTGACCGCGACCCGCTTCTGGACAGCCAGTCCCACGAGATGCTGCGCCAGCGCGGGCAGGAAATGCTGGGGCTTGCGCTGATCGCCGCCGGGGTCGCCGTGGCGCTGATGCTGGGCACCTACACGCCCGACGATCCCGGCTGGATGGCGGCGTCGGACGCGCCGGTGAGCAACGCGCTGGGCCGCGTGGGCGCGTCGGTCGCGGCGCCGCTGGTGATCATCGCGGGGCTGGGGGCGTGGGGGCTGGCGCTGGCGATCATCGGCTGGGGGTTGCGCTTCGTGCTGCATCGCGGCGCCGAGCTGTTCGTGCAGCGCGTCATCTTCGTCCCCATCGCCATCGCGCTGAGCTCGGTCTGGGCGGCGACGCTGGTGCCCTCGGCGGGGTGGGGGCAGACCTTCGGCATGGGGGGCATCTTCGGCGATACCGTGCTGGGCGCGCTGGTCAGCGCGCTGCCGATGGCGCCGGGGGCGTCGGTCAACCTGATGGCAGTGCTGCTGCTGATCGCGGCGGTGCCGTTCTGGGCCTATGTCATGGGGGTCGTCCCGGCCGAGATCGGGCGCGTCGGGCGGCTGCTGGTGATCGGGCTGGTGCTGCTCTATGCCGGGCTAGTGGCGCTGATGCGCCGCGGCGCGCACCGCGGCGCGCGGCTGGGTGCGGGGGCGGCGCAGGGGCTGGTGACCGGCGCGGGCGCGATGGCCGCGCATCACCGCACACGGCAGGAGCAGCGCGCCCGGCATGCGGACGTCGGGAGCCACGGCGCGCCTGCGCAGCCTGCGTTTGACCCGGCGCCCCCGTCCTCCCGCGCCTCTCCGTCGCCCTCACCCTCGCCCTCTCCATCCCCGTCGCTGCGTCGCGCGCCGCCAGTGATCCGGGCGACGCAGCCTCACCACGCCGCGGCGGCGCAGGCCCCTGCCGCCTGGGCCGCGCAGGACGCGCCCGGCGATGCGCTCGTCGACACCGATGGCGCGGCGTGGACCGCGGCGCCGCGCGCGGTGCCCGACGCGCCCGACACGCCCGACACGGGCGACGACACCGCGCCGCGCCAGGGTCTGCTTGCCCGGCTCAAGCGGCTGTCGCTGCGCCCCGAACCCGCGCCCGAGCCTGCGGCCCGGCAACGCGCGGTTCACGACACCGACGGGGACGAGCCCGATCCCGGCGAGGATCGCATTCGCGCGCGCATCGCCGATGCGGTGCGCGCGCGCAACCGCGTGACGCCAAAGCTGCGCGCGGTTCGGCGCGAGCCGCCGGTCGCGCGTCACATGGCTGCGCCTGCGACGCCCGCACCCGCAGCGCCGCACCACCCCGCGCCCCCCGCGCTGCATCCCAACCCGCCGGGCCGTGCCGGGTCCGCCGCACAAGACCCCGCGCCGGGACTGCACGCCGAGCTCAGCCCGACCCTGCTGCCCGGCGCAGGCTGGCTGGGCATGACGCTGCCCTTCGCCAGCGCGCCGCTTGCCGACCCCGCGCCCGAGCCGAGGCCCGAGCCGAGGCCCGAGCCGAGGCTCGAACCGAGGCCCGGATCTGGGCCCGAACCCGCGCCGCACCCCGCGCACGTTCCGCTTGCGCACCCCCGCAGTGGCGCGGCCCAGGGCGCCCCGCTGACCGCCGAGCCGCTGTTCGACCCCGATGCGCCCGTCGCCGTGCCGCCGCGCAGCGCGACCGGCGCGGGCCATGTGCTGCACCGCCGCGTTGTGCAGCCGCCGGCGGCGCGCGGCTTCGTTCCGTCGGCGCGCGCCGTGTCCGAGGCGCAGCCCGCGCTCGCCTTCGCCCCCGAGATGCCCACCTATGAGCTCCCGCCGCTGGCGCTGCTGACCAGCCCGGATTCGGTCGAACGCTGCACGCTCAGCGACGACGCGCTCGAGGAAAACGCGCGGATGCTCGAAACCGTGCTCGAGGATTATGGCGTGCGCGGCGAGATCGTGAGCGTCCGTCCCGGCCCGGTGGTGACGATGTACGAGCTGGAGCCTGCCCCGGGGCTGAAGGCCAGCCGCGTGATCGGGCTGGCCGATGACATCGCGCGGTCGATGTCGGCGCTGTCGGCGCGGGTGTCCACGGTGCCGGGGCGCTCGGTGATCGGAATCGAACTGCCCAACGCGCACCGCGAGAAGGTCGTGCTGCGCGAGATCCTGGCCGCGCGCGAATTCGGCGACAGCCAGATGCGCCTGCCGCTGGCGCTGGGCAAGGACATCGGCGGCGGCGCCGTGGTCGCCAATCTGGCCAAGATGCCGCATCTGCTGATCGCGGGGACCACCGGGTCGGGGAAATCGGTGGCGATCAACACCATGATCCTGTCGCTGCTCTACAAGCTCACGCCCGAGGAATGCCGGCTGATCATGATCGACCCGAAGATGCTGGAGCTCAGCGTCTATGACGGCATCCCGCATCTGCTCAGCCCCGTGGTGACCGACCCGAAGAAGGCCGTGACGGCGCTGAAATGGGTCGTCGCCGAGATGGAGGAGCGCTACCGCAAGATGTCCAAGATGGGCGTGCGCAACATCGAAGGCTATAACGGGCGCGTGCGCGAGGCGCTGGAGCGCGGCGAGATGTTCAGGCGCACGGTGCAGACGGGGTTCGACGACGACACGGGCGATCCGGTCTTCGAGTCCGAGGAATTCGCCCCCGAGGCGCTGCCCTACATCGTGGTGATCGTGGACGAGATGGCGGACCTGATGATGGTCGCCGGCAAGGAGATCGAGGCCTGCATCCAGCGCCTTGCGCAGATGGCGCGCGCCAGCGGCATCCATCTGATCATGGCCACGCAGCGCCCGTCCGTCGATGTGATCACCGGCACCATCAAGGCCAACTTCCCCACGCGGATCAGCTTTCAGGTGACCTCGAAGATCGATAGCCGCACGATCCTGGGCGAGCAGGGCGCCGAGCAGCTTCTGGGCATGGGCGACATGCTCTACATGGCCGGGGGCTCGCGGCTGACGCGGGTGCACGGGCCGTTCGTGAGCGACGAGGAGGTGGAGGAAATCGTCAACCACCTCAAGAGCTTCGGTCCGCCCGATTACGTCGGAGGCGTGCTCGAGGGCCCCGAGCCCGACCGCGAGGCCGACATCGACGCGGTGCTGGGGCTGGGCGGGAACACCGACGGCGAGGATGCGCTTTACGACCAGGCGGTCGCGGTGGTGATCAAGGATCGGAAGTGCTCGACCAGCTACATCCAGCGCAAGCTCGGCATCGGCTACAACAAGGCCGCGCGGCTGGTCGAGCAGATGGAGGATCAGGGGCTGGTCACGCCTGCCAACCACGTCGGCAAGCGCGAGATCCTGGTGCCCGAACCCGAGTGAACCGGCCGCGCTGCCCGCGCACCCCCGCCCGGCCGGAGCTCCCACCCACCCGCCCACGCTCCGGCCGGGCGGGGGCGCGCGGGCAGCGGGCTGGACAGGGGGCGCGTGCGGGCCTATCACCCTGAGCCATGGCCAAGGTATCGGACCCCAACTACAGGATCATCGCCGAAAACCGGCGCGCGCGTTACGATTACGCGATCGAGGAGGATCTGGAGGTGGGCCTTGTGCTCACCGGCTCCGAGGTCAAGTCGCTGCGCGAGGCGCGCGCGAACATCGCCGAAAGCTACGCATCGGTCGAGGACGGCGAGCTGTGGCTCATCAACAGCTACATCGCTCCCTATGCTCCTGCGCGCACCTGGGGGCATGACGAGCGCCGCAAGCGCAAGCTGCTGGTCAACCGGCGCGAGTTGGCGAAGCTGTGGTCCGCGACCCGCCGCGACGGCATGACGCTGGTTCCGTTGGTGATGTATTTCAATCACCGCGGCATCGTGAAGATGAAGGTCGGCATCGCCAAGGGCAAGAAGAAGGCCGACAAGCGCGCGACCGAGGCGCGGCGCGACTGGGACAAGCAGAAGCGCCGCCTGCTGAAGGAACGCGGCTGACGCGGTGCGCTCATGCGCGATCGACCTGCGTGCGCATCCGCGCCGAGCCATCCAG
>PUOA01000025.1 GCA_003551925.1 Paracoccaceae bacterium | reverse complement strand
GCTGAGGATCCAGCCGCTGAGGATCCGGTCGCGGCGGCCCGCGCCGCGGCCGACGCCGCGGGCGATCTGGAGGCGCTGCGCGCGGCGCTGGCCGCCTATGAGCATTGCGACCTGCGCCGCGGCGCGCGCAATCTGGTGTTCGCCGACGGCGAGCCGGCCGCGCGGGTCATGATCATCGGCGAGGCACCCGGCCGCGAGGAAGACCAGCGCGGGTTGCCCTTCGTGGGCCGGGCAGGGCAGCTTCTGGACCGGATGTTCGCCGCCATCGGCATGGCGCGCACCGCTCCCGATCCGGACCGCGCGCTCTACATCACCAACATGCTGCCGTGGCGCCCGCCGCAGAATCGCGACCCCTCGGCGCAGGAACTGGCGATGCTGCGCCCCTTCGTGGAACGCCATGTGGCGCTTGCAGCGCCGCAGGTGCTGGTGCTGATGGGGCGCATCTCGGCCAGCGCGATGCTGGAAACGCGCGAGGGGATCACCCGGCTGCGCGGGCGCTGGCACGAGGCGGTGGGCCTGCCCGCGCTGCCGATGCTGCACCCGGCCTATCTGCTGCGCAACCCGGCTGCCAAGCGCCACGCCTGGGCCGATCTTCTGGCGCTGCAGGCACATCTGAGGAAGCAATCATGAGCCGCATCGACGACACCCGCGCCCTTGTCCCCGTCCGCTTCGCCGTTCTGACCGTGTCCGACACGCGCACGCCCGCGGACGACCGCTCGGGCGACACGCTGGCCGCGCGCATCACCGCGGCCGGGCACACCCTCGCCGCGCGCGCCATCTGCCGCGACGACCGCGCCGACATCGCCGCCCATCTGCGCGGCTGGTGCGCCGACCCCGGCATCGACGCGGTGCTGAGCACCGGCGGGACCGGGCTCACCGGCCGCGATGTCACGGTCGAGGCGCATCGCGACGTCTACGAAAAGGAGATCGAGGCGTTCGGCACCGTGTTCACCATGGTCTCGATGGCCAGGATCGGCACCTCGGCGGTGCAGTCGCGGGCCTGCGCGGGTGTGGCGCAGGGGACGTATCTGTTCGCGCTTCCAGGTTCCCCCGGCGCGTGTCGCGATGCCTGGGACGAGATCCTGGCGCTGCAATTCGACTACCGGCACCGGCCCTGCAACTTCGTCGAGATCTTCCCGCGGCTTGACGAGGGGCTGCGGCGCAAGTGATGCCGTCGGCTTGTCGCGGATGTGACCTGTGCCGCGCGTGCCCGCGCCTATATACTCAAGGGCGTGTAACTCCGGTGATCCCATGCGTTTTCTGACCCGCAGCCTGTTGGCCCTGTTCCTGACCGCGCTCACGGTGGGGCTGCTGGCCTATGCGGGCCATGTTGTCTTCTCGGCCCTGCAGGAGCGCGCCGAGGGGGCGGACCGCCGCCCCATGCAGCGCGAGCGCGCCTTCAACGTGCAGGTGGTCCCCTTTGAGCCCGGCGAGGTCGCGCCGGTGCTTGCCGCGTTCGGCGAGGTCCGCACGCGGCGCGCGCTGGAGCTGCGCGCGCCCATCGCGGGCCGCGTGCTGGAGCTTGCGCCGGGGTTCGAGGACGGCGCGCGGGTCAGCGCGGGTCAGCTCTTGCTGCGCATGGACCCGGCGGATGCGCAGACCGCGCTGGAGCGCGCGCGCTCGGACATGCGCCGCGCCGAGGCCGAGCTGCGCGACGCCGACCGCGCGCTCGATCTGGCGGCCGAGGATGTCGCCGCCGCGACCGAGCAGCTGGACCTGCGCCGCCGCGCGTTCGAGCGGTTGCAGAACCTCGCCGGGCGCGGGATTGCCACCGACGCGCAGCTTGAAGACGCCGAGCTTGCGCTGTCCTCGGCCCGGCAGGCGCTGGTGTCGCGCCGGCAGGCCGAGGCGCAGGCCGAGGCGCGGCTGGAGGCCGCCGAAACCGCGCTCGAGCGCGAGCGCATCGCGTTGGTCGAGGCTCAGCGCCTGCTGGCCGACACCGAGCTGCACGCCCGCTTCGACGGGGTGCTGGCCGATGTCGAAGTGGTCGAGGGCGGGCAGGTCAGCGCCGGCGAGCGCCTCGCCCGCGTGATCGACGATGACGCGCTGGAGGTGGCGCTGCGCGTGTCGACCACGCAATTCCTGCGTCTGCTGGACGAGGACGGCGCCCTGATCCCCACAGCGGTGGAGGTCACGCTCGACATGGGCGAGAGCGAGATCACCAGCCCCGCCGAACTCACCCGCGCCTCGGCCACCGTGGCCGAGGGCCAGTCGGGCCGCGTGCTGTTCGCGCGCCTCGAGGCCCCGCGCGGCTTTCGTCCCGGCGATTTCGTTACCGTTCGGGTGGAGGAGCCCGCGCTCACGGAGGTCGCGCGCCTGCCCGGCACGGCGGTGACCGCGCAGGACACCGTGCTGGCGCTCGGTCCCGACAACCGGCTGGAGGCGCATGCGGTCGAAGTGCTGCGCCGGCAGGGCGACGATGTGATCCTGCGCGCCGCGGCCGATCTGGCGGGGCGCGAACTGGTGCGCGAGGTCGGCCCCATGCTGGGCGAAGGCATCCTGGTGGAGCCCACCCGCCCCGAGACCGCGCAGGCCGAGGACACGCCGGCGATGGTGCGGCTGGACGCCGAGCGCCGCGCCGAGCTGATCGCACGGGTCGAAAGCAACAATTCGATGCCCGCCCCGGTGCGCGCGCGGCTGATCGGGCAGCTCGAGCAGGACGAGGTGCCGGCGCGGATGCTCGAACGGCTCGATGCCGGGCCGCAGGGGGGCTGAGGGCATGAGCAGCCCGACGCAGGCCAACCGCTCGCGGCTGACGGTCACCGCGCTGGGGCTGTTTCGCTACTTCACCCGGCACCGCACGGCGGCGAATCTGCTCCTGGTGCTGATGATCGCCGCGGGCCTTGCCGCGATCCCCAACATGCGCGCGCAGTTCTTCCCCGACGTTGTGGTGGACAACGTCTCGGTCACCATCGGCTGGTCGGGCGCGGGGGCCGAGGATGTGGACGCCGCCATCGTGCAGATCGCGGGCCCGGCGCTGCAGGCGGTAGACGGGGTGAGCGGCGTGCAGGCCCGCGCGCGCGAGGGCCGCGCGAGCTTCACCATCGAGTTCGAAACCGGCTGGGACATGGCGCGCGCCAATACGGACGTGCAGGACGCGCTCGATTCGGTCTCCAACCTGCCCGACGACGCCGACGAGCCGTCGATCCGCCGGTCAAGCTGGGCGGACCGGGTCACGAATGTGGTGATCACCGGCCCCGTGGCCGTGGAGCAACTGGCGCGCTTCGCCGACGAGTTCACCGCGCGGCTGTTTGCCGAAGGGATCACGCGGACCTCGATCCAGGGGATCGCGTCGCCCGAGGTGATGGTCGAGCTGCCCGCGCGCGCGCTGATGGAGCACGACATCACCATGGCCGAGATCGCGCAGGCCATCGGCGCGTCGGTCAGCACCGATCCCACGGGCGAGATCGCATCGGGTGCCGCGCGCGTGCGCGCAGGCACTGATCGCCGCAGCGCCGAGCAGATCGCCGCCATCGCCCTGCGCGCGCGCCCCGATGGCACGCAGCTGCGCGTGGGTGATGTGGCGCGCGTGACCGAAGGGCGCGTGGACCGCGACCGCGCCTATTTCGTCGGCGACAACCCGGCCATCGCGATCCGCGTCGACCGCTCCGAGCGCGGCGACGCCATCGACATCCAGCGCCGCGTTGAACGCGTGGCCGATGACATGATGCTGGGCCTGCCGCAGGGCACGCGGATCGAGCTGGTGGGCACGCGCGCCGAGTTCATCTCGGGGCGGTTGCAGATCCTGCTGCGCAACGGGCTCATGGGCCTGGGGTTCGTGGTGGTGCTGCTGTTTCTGTTCCTGAACGCGCGCACCGCGTTCTGGGTGTCGGTGGGCATCCCGGTGGCGATGCTGGCCGCGGTGGCGGTGATGTATGCCATCGGGCTCAGCTTCAACATGATCTCGCTGTTTGCGCTGATCATCACGCTGGGGATCGTGGTCGATGATGCGATCGTGGTGGGCGAACACGCCGACTGGCGCGCGCGCGAACTGGGCGAACCGCCACCCGTCGCCGCCGAGAACGCCGCCACCCGGATGGCGCAGCCGGTGTTCGCGGCCTCGATCACCACGATCATCGCCTTTGCCGCGCTGATCGTGATCGGAGGGCGGTTCGGCACGCTGATCGCGGACATACCGTTCACGGTGATCGCGGTGCTGATCGCCTCGTTGATCGAATGCTTCCTGATCCTGCCCAACCACATGTATCACGCGCTGGCGGGCGCGGCGAAGGAGCGCTGGTATGACTGGCCCTCGCGCCAGGTGAACCGCGGCTTTCGCTGGGTGCGCGAGCGGGCGTTCCGGCCGTTCATGGGGTGGGTGATCGCGGCGCGCTATCCGGTGCTGGCGGGGCTGGTGGCGCTGCTGGCGCTGCAGGGCGCGAACCTGATCCGCGGCGACGTGCCATTCCGGTTCTTCGCGGCGCCCGAATCGGGGTCGGTGACGGGCAACTTCGCCATGGCCGACACCGCCACGCGCGCCGACACGATGGAGATGATGCGCGAATTGCAGCGCGCGACCGATGCGCTCGCCGCCCGCTTCGCCGAGGAGACGGGCACCGACCCCGTCGATCACGTGCTGGCCGAGATCGGCGGCAATTCGGGCCGCGCGCTGGCCGCGGCCGAGAACAAGGAGCCCTTCCAGCTTGGCGCGATCTCGATCGAGCTGGTGGACGCCGATGCGCGCGACTTCTCGGCGTTCGAGTTCACCTCGGCGCTGCAGGACGAGGTCCGCCCCCACCCGCTGCTGGAAGAGTTCAGCTTTCGCAGCTTCGGCACCGGTCCGGGCGGCGACAACCTGTCGGTGGACCTGACCGGAGCCTCGCCCCAGCGGCTGAAGGAGGCCGCCGAGGCGTTGCAGACCGCGCTTGCGCCCTTCCCCGAGATCACGGGGCTCGAGGACAATCTGCCCTTCGACCGCGAGGAGCTGGTGCTGCGCCTGACGCCGCAGGGCCAGGCGCTGGGCTTCACCGAGGACGCGCTTGCCCAGACCCTGCGCCACCGGCTGGGCGGGATCGAGGCCGCGAGCTTCCCCGACGGGCTGCGCACCGGAACCATCCGCGTGGAAATCCCCGCCGCCGAGCGCAGGGCGGATTTTCTGGACAGCATGATGGTGCGCGCCGCGTCGGGGCAGTTCGTGCCGCTGGGCGATATCGTCAGGGTCGACCGCCGGCAGGGGTTCTCGACCATCCTGCGTGAAAACGGGGTGCGCGTGGTGACGGTCAGCGGCGCGCTGTCCGAGGACGACCCCGCCCGCGCGCGCGAGATCACCGAGGAGCTGCGCAACGTCATCCTGCCCGATCTGGAGGCCGCCTTCGGGATCGAGACCCGCTTGTCGGGGCAGGCCGAGGACGAGGCCGCCTTCCTGTCGGACGCGGCAATCGGCGTGACGCTGTGCCTGCTCATGATCTACCTGACGCTGGCATGGGTGTTTTCCAGCTGGGCGCGGCCGCTGGTGGTGATGGCGGTGATCCCGTTCGGGCTGATCGGCGCGGTCTGGGGGCATCTGCAATGGGAGATCGCGCTGACGATCTTCTCGATCGTCGGGCTGATCGGGATGATCGGGATCATCATCAACGACTCCATCGTGCTGGTGACGACCGTGGACCAGTATGCGCGCGACCGCGGGCTGATCCCGTCGATCATCGACGCGGCCTGCGACCGGCTGCGCCCGGTGCTGCTGACCACGTTGACCACGGTGCTGGGGCTGGCGCCGCTGCTGTTCGAGACCTCGACCCAGGCCGAGTTCCTGCGACCGACGGTGATCACGCTGGTCTACGGGCTGGGCTTCGGGATGGTGCTGGTGCTGCTGGTGGTCCCGTCGCTGCTGGCGGTGGGGCATGATCTGAGCCGACAGGGCGGCTCGCTGCGCCGTGCGCTGCGCTCCAGCGTGCATGCGCGCGGGGTGTCGCGCGCCGTGCCGCTGGCGGTGGGAGCGGGTGCGGCGCTTTGGTTCGCCGCAACGCTGGGCCATGCGATGGTCGCAGGCGCGCCGTGGGGGCCGCTGGTGGCTGCGCTGGAGATGGACGGCGCCGACACCCGCGCGGCGCTGGGGCTGTTTGCGGGGGGGCTGGGGGTGCTGGTGGCACTGGGCTGGATGGTTGGCGCGGTGGCCATGCTGCGCCGCCGTCGCGCCGCGCGGGGCGGCTGACGCGCCCCCTGCGTCCCCGCCCCCGCGGCGCGCCCACCCACCCACCCTTGCGCGCCGCGGAACCGGGGACGCAGGGGGCTTTGCGCAGGATCAAGGCAGCCGGTGCAGGCTTGCGGCACGCTGCGGGTTGCATAGGTGCCCCGATGCGGGGTCCGCCAGTCGAGAGAGGAAACAATGTTCGATTTCACGCAAAAGACGGCGATCGTGACCGGGGCGGCCTCGGGGATCGGTGAAGCGGTGGCGCTGGAGCTTGCGGCCTCGGGCGCATTCGTGGTGGTCAGCGATCTGGACAAGGCCGCCTGCGACAAGGTTGTGGCGGCGATCCTGGACCGTGACGGCGCGGCGGCGGGCTTCGCCGCCGATGTCGCCGACCCCGAGGCCGCCGAGGCGCTGGTGAAGTTCGCCGAAGCCGAGACCGGCGCGCTGCATCTGGCGGTCAACAATGCCGGCATCGGCGGGCCGCAGGCGAAGGCCGGGGAATACCCGCTCGACGGCTGGCGCAAGGTGATCGACGTCAACCTCAACGGCGTGTTCTACGGCATGCGCTACCAGATCCCGGCGATGGAGCGCGCAGGCGGCGGGGCGATCGTCAACATGGCCTCGATCCTGGGCTCGGTGGGGTTTGCAGGCGCGTCGGCCTATGTCGCGGCCAAGCACGCGGTTCTGGGGCTGACCAGGACCGCCGCGATGGAGTATTCCGCCGCCGGCATCCGCATCAACGCCGTGGGGCCGGGCTTCATCGGCACGCCGCTCTTGACGAAGAACCTGGAGCAGGAGGTGCTCGACGGGCTCGCCAGCCTGCACCCCATCGGGCGGATCGGCACGTCCGAGGAGGTCTCGGCGCTGACCTGCTTCCTGCTGTCGGAGCGTGCAAGTTTCATCAGTGGCAGTTATCATCTGGTCGACGGGGCCTACACCGCCCAGTGACACGAGCAGTGACCCGAGACCACGAACGGACGACCACATGAGCGAAAAGCACACGCCCTGGGCCGAGGACCCGGCCCGGGCCCTCGACGCTGTTGACGCCACCGAGGACGGGCTGAGTTCGGACGATGCCGCAGAGCGGCTGTCCGAGCATGGCCCCAACCGCCTGCCCGAGGCCGCACGCCGCGGCCCGCTGATGCGGTTCCTCGTGCAGTTCCACAACGTGCTGATCTACGTGCTGATCGGCGCGGCGGTGGTGACCGCGCTGATGGGGCACTGGATCGACACCATCGTGATTCTGGCCGTGGTGGTGGTCAACGCGATCATCGGCTTCATTCAGGAAGGCCGCGCCGAGGCGGCGATGGACGCCATCCGCGGCATGCTCGCGCCGCGCGCGTCGGTGCTGCGCGACGGGGCGCGCACCACCGTCGACGGCGCCGATCTGGTGCCCGGCGACATCGTGCTGCTGGAGGCGGGCGACAAGGTGCCCGCCGATCTGCGGGTGCTGCGCGCGCGCGGGCTGGCGGCGCAGGAGGCTATCCTGACCGGCGAGTCGGTGCCGGTGGACAAGGCGGTGGACGCGGTGGACGCCAATGCCGCGCTTGGCGACCGCGCCTCGATGCTGTGGTCGGGCACCATGATCACGCAGGGTGCCGGGCGCGGGGTGGTGGTGGCCACCGGCGCGGGCACCGAGATCGGGCGGATCGGCGGGATGCTCGCCGGGGTCGAGCAGCTGACCACGCCGCTGGTCGCGCAGATCGACCGCTTCGCCAAGTGGCTGAGCGTGTTCATCCTGACCGTCGCGCTGGTGCTGTTCCTGTTCGGGATGTTCATCGTCGGCTACGAGGTCGACGAGCTGTTCATGGCGGTGGTCGCCGTCGCGGTGTCGTCGATCCCCGAAGGCCTGCCGGCGGTGCTGACCATCACGCTGGCCATCGGCGTGCAGGCGATGGCGCGGCGCAACGCCATCGTCCGCCGCCTGCCCGCGATCGAGACCGTGGGCGCGGTGTCGGTGATCTGCACCGACAAGACCGGCACGCTCACCCGCAACGAGATGACCGTGGCGCTGGCCGAAACCCCCGACGGGCGGCTCGAGATCGACGGGCAGGGTTATGCCCCCGAAGGCACGGTCGAGGGCGACGCCGACGCTTCGGCGCTGGGGCTTGCGGCGCGGCTGTGCAACGATGCGCATCTGAAGGAGCGCGACGGTGGCTGGACGGTCGAGGGCGACCCGATGGAGGGCGCGCTGCTGGCCTTCGCCGCCAAGCTGCCCGACGCCGCGGCGCGCGATGGTTGGGAGCGCGTGGACGCGATCCCCTTCGACAGCCGGCACCGCTACATGGCCACGCTCAGCGCGCGCGAGGGGCGGCATCTGGTCCATGTCAAGGGCGCGCCCGAGCGCGTCCTGATGATGTGCGACGCGCAGGCGGGTGGCGGCGATTTCAGCGCCCGGGAATGGCACGGCCACGCCGACCGCATGGCCGCCGAGGGCACGCGCGTGCTGGCGCTGGCGATGATGGAGGCCGACGCGCTGGACGAGGGCGCGATCGATGGCGGGCTGACCTTCCTCGGGCTGGTGGGGCTGATCGACCCGCCGCGGACAGAAGCGATCGAGGCCGTCGCCGAGTGCCGCGCCGCCGGAATCGGGGTCAAGATGATCACCGGCGATCACGCCGGGACCGCGCGCGCCATCGCCCGGCAGGTGGGGCTGGAGCACAGCGACAAGGTGCTCACCGGCGCCGATCTGGAGGACATGGAGGACGCGCGCCTGCGCGAGGTGGTGCGCGATGTCGACGTCTTCGCGCGGACCACGCCCGAGCACAAGCTGCGGCTGGTCACCGCGCTGCAGAGCCACGGGCTGGTGGTGGCGATGACCGGCGACGGGGTGAACGACGCCCCCGCGCTCAAGCGCGCGGATGTGGGCATCGCCATGGGGCAGAAAGGGTCCGAGGCGTCCAAGGAGGCCTCGGATCTGGTGCTGGCGGACGACAATTTCGCCTCCATCGCCGCGGCGGTGCGCGAGGGGCGCACGGTCTATGACAACATCCGCAAGGTGATCGGCTGGACGCTGCCCACCAATGCCGGCGAATCCTCGGCCATCATCATCGCGCTGCTGATCGGGGTGGCGCTGCCGATCACCGCGCTGCAGGTGCTGTGGGTGAACATGATCACCTCGGTCACGCTGGGGATCGCGCTGGCCTTCGAGCCGACCGAGAAGGAGACCATGAAGCGCGCGCCGCGCGCGCGCGGCGCGTCGCTGCTGTCGGGGCAGTTGCTGTGGCACGTGGTGTTGGTGGGCGGGCTTTATGCGGTGGCGATGTTCGGGATCTTCAACTGGGGCACCGGGCGTGGCTACGACACCGAGCACGCGCAGACGCTGGCCATGAACACGCTGGTGATGCTGAAGATCTGCTACCTGTTCTTCATCCGCAACCTGCACGGCACCGCGCTGGGCCGGGACGCGCTGCGCGCCACGCGCGCGGTGTGGATCACGGTGGCGGTGGCGCTGCTGGCGCAGGCGTTCCTGACCTATGTGCCGGTGATGCAGCTGGCGTTCGGCACGCAGCCGATGCAGCCGCTGGACGCGGCGGTGATCGCGGGGCTGGGGGTGGTGTTCTTCGTGCTGATCGAGACCGAACGCCAGATCCGGCACGCGCTGGGCCGCGCGGGGTGAAGGTGGCGGGCGTCGGAGGGGGGCGCTCGCGCCCCCCGCCCGGTCTGCGACCGGGCCCCCCCGAGGATATTTGTGTCAGGATGAAGGGGGCGTCAGCGAAACAGGCGCAGGATCAGGCTGACGACGAGGCTGAACAGAATCATGGTCGTGACGGGCAGGTAGAGGCGCGTGTGCTCGCCCACCGGGATCAGCAGGTCCCCTGGAAGGCGGCCGAACGGGATCACCCGCAGCCAGGGCCAGAGCAGCCCCGCCAGCAGCAGCGTGATCCCGACGGCGATCAGCAGGCGTTGCATCGTTGCTCCCCCATCGCGGGCAGACAGGGCGCGGGGGTCAGGGTGTCAGCCCCTCGGGGTCCGGCAGGGCGTGGGCGCGGCAGGTGGCGGTCAGCGTGTTCGCCAGCAGGCAGGCGATGGTCATCGGCCCGACCCCCCCCGGCACGGGGGTGATGGCGCCGGCGACCTGCGCGGCGCTGTCGAAGGCCACGTCGCCCACCAGCCGGGTGCGGCCCTCGCCACGCTCGGGGGCGGGGATGCGGTTGATGCCGACATCGATCACCGTGGCGCCGGGTTTGAGCCAGTCGCCGGGGATCATCTCGGCCCGGCCGACGGCGGCGATGAGGATATCGGCGCGCCGGCAGGTGGCGGGCAGGTCGCGGGTGCGGCTGTGGGCGATCGTGACCGTGGCCGAGGCACCCAGCAGGAGCTGCGCCATCGGCTTGCCGACGATGTTCGAGCGCCCCACCACCACCGCGTCGCACCCCGACAGATCGCCCAGATGGTCGCGCAGCATCATCAGGCAGCCGAGCGGCGTGCAGGGCACCATCGCCTTCTGCCCGGTGCCCAGCAGCCCGACATTGGAAATGTGAAAGCCGTCGACATCCTTCGCGGGGTCGATGCGGTTGATGACCGACGCGGCGTTCATATGAGCGGGCAACGGAAGTTGCACGAGGATGCCGTGCACCTTCGGGTCGGCGTTCAGCCGGTCGATCAGCGCCAGAAGCTCGGGCTCGGGCGTGGTGTCGGGCAGGCGGTGTTCGAAGGACGCCATGCCGGTTTCCACCGTCTGGCGGCCCTTGTTGCGCACATAGACCTGGCTGGCGGGGTCCTCGCCCACCAGCACGACGGCGAGGCCGGGGGTGAGGCCGTGCGCGGACTGCAGCGCGCGGACCTGCGCGCCGATCCGGTCGCGCAGGCGGGCGGCGAAGGCGCGGCCATCAATAATTGTCGCGGTCATCTTGGTCTCCGGGGGTGTCTTGGCCCAGCACGCGTTCCTCACGCGCGATGGACCAGTCGATCAGCGTGCGCCACAGCGTGTCTGCAAGCGCGGGGTCGAGCCCCTGTTCGCCGGCCTGCGCGCGGACATTGGCCAGAACCTCGTCCACGCGCGGGCCGATGCGGGCGGGCAACCCTTCGCCGGGCTTGAGCTCGATCGCGCGGTCGATGCAGGCGGCGCGCGCGGCCAGCAGCGCCACCAGCCTGGTGTCCAGCGCGTCGATGGTGCGGCGCAGTTCGGCCATGGTGGTGCAATCCTCGGGCGGGGTCATGGGGTCTCCGTTCGTGGCGGTTGCGCAGCAGCTATGCCGCGGGGGCAGCCTGCGCAACCGCCGCGCGCTCAGAACAGGCCCTCGATCTCGCCGCCGTCATTGATGCGGATGGTCTCGGCCGCGGGCGCGCGGGGCAGGCCGGGCATGGTCATGATCTCGCCGCACACGGCGACGATGAAGCCCGCGCCCGCGGACAGGCGCAGCTCACGCACCGGCACGGTGTGGCCTTCGGGGGCGCCGCGCAGGTTCGGATCGGTGGAGAAGCTGTATTGCGTCTTGGCCATGCACACCGGCAGCGCGCCGTGGCCCGCGGCCTCCCAATCGCGCAGCTGGTCGCGCAGCTTCTTGTCGGCGATCGCTTCCGAGGCGCGGTAGATGCGCGTGGCGATGGTGTTGATCTTGTCAAACAGCGGCATGTCGTCGGGGTAGAGCGGCGCGAAATCGGCGGTCTCGCCATCGGCGAGCGCGGCGACCTTGTGCGCAAGCTCGGTGACCCCGGCCGAGCCCTCGGCCCAGTGGCGGCACAGCACGGCCTCGGTGCCCTGCGCGGCGACGTAGTCCTGCACGGCGGCGATCTCGGCGTCGGTGTCGCCGGCGAAATGGTTGATCGCCACCACCACGGGCACGCCGAAGCCGGTGACGTTCTCGATGTGGCGGCCGAGATTGGCGCAGCCCTTCTGCACGGCCTCGACGTTCTCGGCGCCGAGATCGGCCTTGGCGACGCCGCCATTCATCTTGAGCGCGCGCACCGTGGCCACGATCACCGCCGCCGCAGGGCGCAGCCCGGCCTTGCGGCACTTGATGTCGAAGAACTTCTCGGCGCCCAGATCGGCGCCGAAGCCGGCTTCGGTGACCACGTAATCCGCCAGTTTCAACGCCGTGCGCGTGGCGATGACCGAGTTGCAGCCATGCGCGATGTTGGCGAACGGGCCGCCATGCACGAAGGCGGGGTTGTTTTCGAGCGTCTGCACCAGGTTGGGCTGCATCGCGTCCTTCAGCAGCACCGTCATTGCCCCGTCGGCGCCGATGTCGCGGCAGGTGACGGGCGAGCGGTCGCGCCTGTAGGCCACCACGATGTCGCCGAGCCGGCGCTGCAGGTCCTCGAGATCGTTGGCCAGGCACAGGATCGCCATGACCTCGGAGGCGACGGTGATGTCGAACCCTGCCTCGCGCGGGAAGCCGTTGGCCACGCCGCCCAGATTGCACACGATCTGGCGCAGCGCGCGGTCGTTCATGTCCATCACCCGGCGCCACACGATCCGGCGGATGTCGATGTCCAGCGCGTTGCCCCAGTAGACATGGTTGTCCAGCATCGCCGAGAGCAGGTTGTGCGCGCTGGTGATGGCGTGGAAATCGCCGGTGAAATGGAGGTTCATCTCCTCCATCGGGACGACCTGCGCGTAGCCCCCGCCCGCGGCCCCGCCCTTCATGCCGAAATTGGGGCCGAGGCTGGCCTCGCGGATGCAGATCGCCGCGCGCTTGCCGATGGCGTTCAGCCCGTCGCCCAGGCCGACGGTGGTGGTGGTCTTGCCCTCGCCCGCGGGCGTGGGGTTGATCGCGGTGACAAGGATCAGCTTGCCATCGGGGCGGTCGGACAGCGAGTTGATGAAGCGCTGCGAGACCTTCGCCTTGTCATGGCCATAGGGCAGCAGGTCTTCGGACGGGATGCCAAGCGCGGCGCCGATCTGCTGGATCGGTTTCTTGGACGCGGCGCGGGCAATCTCGATGTCGCTCTTGGGGGCCATGGGCGGGGTCCTTCGGTCGGAGTGGATCGCGGTCGCGGCCTTCATAGCGACGCCGCCGGCGAGCGACAGGGCCTATACCGACATTTCCGGCGCCGGAAACGCCAGCGGGCGGGGCATTGCAGGGGATGCGCGAAACCGGGTAAACGCGCCACAGCCCCGCGCGCGCCACGCCGGGGCGGGGGGAGGCCCGCAGATGCACGACACCGAAGCGCGCCCCGCGGCCGCCGCGCTGTGGATGCTGGGCGCGATCGCGTCCTTCACGCTGATGGCGGTGGCCGGGCGCGAGATCCAGACCGAGCTGAGCTCGTTCGAGCTGATGTTCTGGCGCTCGCTTGTGGGCTTCGCGATCGTGGTCGCGCTGGTGGCGGTGTTCAGCCGCGCGGGGCTGCACCAGCTGGTCCCGCGCGCGCCGGGGCTGCATCTGGCGCGCAACGTGTTCCACTTCGCCGGGCAGAACCTGTGGTTCTACGGGATCACCATGATCCCGCTCGCGCAGCTTGTGGCGCTGGAGTTCACCTCGCCCATCTGGGTGGCGCTGCTGGCGCCGCTGGTGGTGGCCGAGGCGCTGACCCGACGCAAGCTGGCGGTCGCCGCGATCGGCTTCGCGGGTGTGCTGCTGGTGGCGCAGCCGGGGGTGCAGACGCTGAGCTGGGGGCACGCTGCGGGGCTGCTGGCGGCGATCGGCTTTGCGATGAACGTGCTGTTCACCAAGCGGCTGATGCGGCACGACACCGTGTGGTGCGTGCTGTTCTGGATGACGCTGTCGCAGACGCTGTTCGGGCTGGCGCTGTCCTTCGTGGGCGGGTTCACCTGGCCGTCGCTGGCGATGCTGCCGTGGCTGGTGGTGGTTGGGATAACCGGGCTGACGGCGCATTTCTCGCTCACCTCGGCGCTGTCGCTGGCGCCCGCGTCGACCGTCGCGCCGATGGAGTTCGCGCGGCTGCCGGTGATCGCGCTGGTGGGCGTGTGGCTCTATGCCGAGGCGCTGGACCCGCTGGTCTTTGCCGGCGCGGCGCTGATTTTTTCGGCAAACTGGTGGAACATGCGCGCGGGACGGGCACCGGCGCGCGGCTGAGCCCCGGACCGACCCGCAGTGCCGCAAATGCTCCTGCCAGCGGGGAATTTTTTTGTTTCACGGTGCCGGGACTTGTGCTCTAAAAGCGTCCCATCAACCACGAAGAGTTGCTGGAACCGACACGGAATCCAAGGGAGGAAACTATGGATCGTCGTTCATTTCTGAAAACCTCGGCGCTTGGCGGCACGGCGGCGGCTGCGTCAACGCTGGCCGCGCCGGCGGTCGCGCAGGGGCGCACGCCGATGGTGATCGTGTCGACCTGGCCGCGCGATTTTCCGGGGCTGGGGACCAGCGCGCAGCGTCTGGCCGCGCTGATCGACGAGGCGACCGACGGCGCGATTGCCACCGAATATTATGCGGCGGGCGAACGTGTCGGCGCCTTCGACGTGTTCGACGAGGTGGCCGCCGGCAACGCGCAGGCCTTCCATGCAGCCGATTACTACTGGCAGGGCGTGCATCCGGCATTTCCCTATGTCTGTTCGGTGCCCTTCGGGCTGACCGCGCTCGAGCAGAACGCGTTCATCCACTTCATGGGCGGGCAGGAGTTGTGGGACGAGCTTGGCGACGAGTATGGCCTGAAGGGCTGGCTCGCGGGCAACACCGGCTGTCAGCCCGGCGGCTGGTTCAACACCGAGATCAACTCGCCCGAGGATCTGCGCGGGCTGCGCATGCGCATCCCCGGCATCGGCGGGTCGATGATGTCGCAGCTTGGCGTGTCGGTGGTGTCGTTGCCCGGTGGCCAGATCTTCGAGAACCTGGTGTCGGGCGCCATCGATGCGACCGAATGGGTCGGCCCCTGGAACGACTATTTCCTGAACCTGCATGAAGCCGCGCGCTACTACTACAACCCCGGCGCGCAGGAGCCCGGCCCGGCGCTGTCGCTGACCATGAACAAGTCGTGGCTGACCAGCCTGCCCGCGTGGCAGCAGCGCGCGATCCAGGCGTGTTGCCACATGGAAAACGACCGCATGATGGCCGAATACAACGCCAACAACGGCCGCTACCTGGACATGCTGATCCGCGACCACGGGATCGAGATGCGCGAGTTCAACGACGAGGTGTTCGAAGCCTTTGGCGACGCCGCCGAAGCGGTGTTCGACGAAATCCGCCAGCATTCGGACCTTGCCAACCGCATGCACGAGGCATTCCTTGCCGCGCGTCAGGATGTGGGCCGCTGGCTGTCGATCTCGGAGCAGGAGTTCGCCTTCAAGCGCAACCGCGTGCTCGGGATCGAGTGATCCGCACGACGGTCTGAACCGGGGCGGGGCCGCCATGCGCAGCCCCGCCCCCATTCGCATCCGCGCCGCGCGCATCTGAGCTGACGGAACCGCGATCATGCCCGACACATCCGCCGCCACGGGGCCGGGGCCGCTGGCGCTCAGGGTTCTTGCCTGGGCCACGGTCATGGTGACCTTCGCCTTCCTGATCGAGAACTATCTGGTCCACTGGCGCGGGATGCCCGGCGCGCTGGGGTTCGTGCGCGGCGCCTCCGAGGGCTGGGTCGCGGCGGCGGCCTACGTGGTGGCGGCGGGGCTGACGGTGCTGATGGTGTTGCGCAGCCGCGCCGAGCCGCTGCGCCCCGACGCCGCGCGGATCCAGGCGCTGACCAACTACCTGGTGCGGGCCTCCTTCTTCGCGGCGCTGTTCGCGGGCCTCGGCGATGCCGGGCTGTCCTGGATCCGGGCCGAGGGGCTGCACCGGGTGTGGTTCGACGACGCGATGGCCACGCAGATCGGGCAGACGCGCTGGCGCGGGCCGACGGTGCATGTGCCGCTGATCGTGCTGGGCTTCGTGGTGGCGGCGGTCACCCGGACGCTGGGGTTCATGTGGCTCGCGCTTCTGGTGGTGCTGGTGCAGCTCCTGATGGTGATCGGGCGCTTCGTCTTCTCGTATGAGCAGCCGTTCATGGCCGATCTGGTGCGGCTGTGGTATGCGGCGCTGTTCCTGTTCGCCTCGGCCTACACGCTGGCGACCGAAGGGCATGTCCGCGTCGACGTGTTCTACGCGTCGATGTCGCGGCGCGCGCGCGCGCTGGTCAACGGCGTGGGCTCGGTGGTGTTCGGGATGAGCGTGTGCTGGACGATCCTGATCCTGGGCACGGCCACCAATGCCAGCACGCTGATCGGCCCGTTCCTGCGCTTCGAGCAGAGTCAGTCGAGCTTTGGCATGTTCACAAAATACATGCTTGCGGTGTTTCTGGGGGTGTTCGCGGTGACGATGCTGTTCCAGTTCGCCGCGCAGATGCTCAAGGCCGCCGCCGACTGGCGCAACGAACCCGGCGGCGCCGGCACCGACGCTTTGGCTGCTGACGCCTCCGCGAAACCGGCGATGGGATAGGCGATCATGGAACTGGTCTTTCTGATCCTGCTCATCTTCATGATGATGTTCGCGCTGGGCCTCGGCTATCCGGTGGCCTTTGCGCTGCCGGGCTCGGCGATCGTGACCATCGGTCTTGCGGCCGGGACGGGGTGGCTGTTCCTCTCGGATCCGACCGCGTTCTTCATGCACGGCTCGGCGGTGGAATGGCTCAGCGCCGGGGTGACCAACTTCCGCGGCATCTACTGGGAGGCCGAGCGCGACACCCTGATCGCGATTCCGCTGTTCGTCTTCATGGGCATCATGCTTCAGCGCTCGAAGATCGCCGAAGAGCTGCTGGTGACCATGGCCAAGCTGTTCGGCGGGCTGCCGGGGGGGCTGGGGATTTCGGTCGTGGTGGTCGGCGCGCTGCTGGCCGCGACCACGGGGATCGTCGGCGCCACGGTGGTGGCGATGGGGTTGATCTCGCTCCCGGCGATGATGCGCAACAACTACAGCCAGCCGCTGGCCACCGGCTCGGTGCTGGCCTCGGGGACGCTGGGGCAGATCATCCCGCCGTCGATCGTGCTGATCATCCTCGCCGACCAGCTGTCCTCGGCGACCGATCAGGCCGCGCAGCTGCGCACCGCCGAATACCGCGAGGCGACGGGTGCGTTCTCGATGCCGTCCGAGCTGGGCGTGACCTCGACCTCGGCGGGCGACATGTTCATGGGGGCGCTGTTCCCGGGGCTGATCCTGGTGGGGCTCTATATCGTCTTCATCCTGGGCTACGCGCTGCTGCGCCCGCAGAACGCGCCCTCGGTCCCGATCGAGGGGCGCATGGACCGCGCCTTCTGGGTCGAAGTGTTCTTTGCGGTGGTCCCGCCGCTGGTGCTGATCCTGCTGGTGCTGGGCTCGATCATCGCCGGGGTGGCCACGGTGACGCAGGCGGGCGCGGTGGGCGCGGCGGGTGCCATCCTGATGGCCGGTTACAAGATCCACGAAGGGCGCTTTCGATACTGGCCCGCCACAATCGCCATGGCGATGCTGGTGGCGATCTACCTGCTGGGCGAGGCGTTCAACCTCAACATCCGCCAGCTTGACCGCTCGGGCGATCACCTGGGCGTGGGGCTGGCGGTGCTCGCGGTGCTGGCGCTGCTGGGCGCGCTGGGCTGGAGCACGCTGCGCACGCTGCGCATCAACAACACCCTGCGCGAAGTGATGATCGAGACCGCCAAGACCTCGTCGCTGGTGTTCATCATCCTGCTGGGCGCGGCGATGCTGATCTCGGCGTTCCGCGCCTTCGGTGGCGAGGTGATGGTCAAGGACTTCCTGGGCAGCATGCCCGGCGGGTTCTGGGGGCAGTTCATCATCGTCATGGTGGTGATCTTCCTGCTGGGGTTCTTCCTGGACTTCATCGAGATCGCGATCGTCGTGGTGCCGATCGTCGCGCCGATCCTGCTGATGAACCCCGAGGCCAACATCACCGCCGTGTGGCTGGGCGTGATGATCGGGCTGAACATCCAGACGAGTTTTCTGACACCGCCCTTCGGTTTCGCGCTGTTCTATCTGCGCGGGGTGGCCGACAGCGCGGTGCGCACGATCAACATGTACAAGGGTGTGATCCCGTTCATCACGCTGCAGCTGGTGGCGCTGGTGATCGTGGGCTTCAACCCGCCGATCGTGAACTATCTGCCCGCGCGGGTGCAGCTTCTGTCCGAAAACGCGCCGCCACCGCGCAACCCGCGCCTGCAGCACTGCGTCGAGGAGTTGCTGCACCGCGACCTGCCGGCGCAGGAGACGCGCGTGCGCGCGCTGCTCGCCGAGCTTGACGAGGTCGATCGCGCGGCGCTGCCTGACGGCGTGGAGCGCGATCTCGACGAGGCGATCGCGGCCTATGAAGACAGCTTCGGGCTTCTGGCCGAGCTGCGCGCCGCCTCGGACGCGATCGAGGCCGCGACACCGGCGTATCGCCCGTTGCACCGCGAGGTCGCCGACATCCGCCGCCGGATGCAAGGCATCGACACCCGGATCGACGCGCAGGAGCGCGCCCTGCGCGATCAGCGCGGCGATGCTCCGGAGGCGGTCGCCGCGCGTGCGCGGATCGAGGAACGCATCGGCGAGTTGCGCGCCGAGCGCGCCGCGGTCGCGGACACCATCCCCGACCGCTGGGAGGCCGAGCAGGCCGCGTTCCAGGACCTGGTGCAGGCCGAGACCATGGCCCGCAACGATTTGCGCCGTCCGACCGAAAGCGCCTATGTCACCATTCGCGACATGGCCCGGACGATTGAAGCCGCCGACGCCTTCGCCGAGCTGCAACCGCGGGTCGAGGAACTGGCTGCCGAGGTGAACGTCGCCGACGACCGCGAATTGGCGTCCCGGGTGCAGGAGCTGGAGTCCGAGCTGGCGGACCTGCCGGGCTCGAATGACCTGCGCCGCGCGCTGTCGGACATCCGCGAGGGGCTGACCGGGCGGCGCGCATCGGCCGAGGCTGCCGCAGACGCGGCCGAGGCCGCGGTGGCGCAGATCGCCGAGGACGTGGCGTGGCGCCGCGCCGCCGGCGACACGCTGCTGGCCTCGCTTGCCGCGCTGGAGGAAGAGACCCGCTTCACGCTGGGAATGCGCGAGCAGTCGCGGATGGAACGCGACGAGGCGCTCGAGGTGGCGCGCTGCGTGTCGAACCACCGCGACGTGTCGCTGCGGTTCTGAACCGGACGCCCGCGCCGGTGGCGCGGGCGGCGCCCCCGAGCCGCGCTCCCGCCCACCCACCCCGCGCGCCTCGGGGGCGCGTGGCGCGGGTGGTGGGCGTCACGCCAAGGCGGTGGCGAGCGCGATCAGAAGCGTGATTTCCGCGAGTTGCTGCGCCGCGCCCAGCACATCGCCGGTCTGCCCGCCCAGGCGCGCGCGCGCAGTGCGGCCCAGCCATCCCACCGCCGCTGCTGCCGTGAGCACGCCCGGCAAGATCCCCGGAACCAGCAGCGCGGGCAGGGCCAGCGCACCCGCCACCCAGACCCCGCGCCCCGGACCCGCCGCTGACCGCCCCAGCCCGTCGCCGCGCGCGGGCGGCAGTGTGGCCAGCAGTGCCACCGGCCCCAGCCGGCTGAGCATTGCCACGCCCACCAGCGCCGCCGCCGCCGTGAGCGCCGCGTCCTGCGCCAGATGCGCCAGCGCCGCCCAGCGCAGCCCCACCCCCAGCACCAGCGCCAGCGTGCCGTAGCTGCCGATGCGCGAATCGCGCATGATCTCGAGCCGCCGCGCGCGGTCGTGCCCGCCCCAAAGCCCGTCGGCGACATCGGCGAGCCCGTCCTCGTGCAGCGCGCCGGTGGCCATGATCTGCGCGCCCAGCGCCAGCCCTGCCGCCAGCGTCGCCGGAACGCCCAGCGCCAGCGCGCCCGTCAGCACCCCCGCGCCCAGCGCCCCCACGGCGAGCCCCGCCAGCGGAAACGCCCAGGCCCCCGCGGCGACGGGCGGCGCGGGGTCGGGCAAGCGCCCCGCGGGCAGCCGGGTGAGCAGCATCAGGGCGAGCTGCGCCTCGGCCAGCCGCTGGCGCAGCGTGTGGATCATCCGCCGCTGACCCCGGCTTCGGCGAAGGTGGCCATGCCATTGTGGCATTCCAGCGCCGCGCGCAGCACGCCCAGCGCCAGCGCGGCGCCCGAACCCTCGCCCAGCCGCATGTCGACCTCGAGCACCGGGCGCGCGCCCAGCGCCGCGATCAGCCGCCGGTGCCCGGGCTCGGCCGAGGCATGCCCGACGAGGCAGTGTTCCAGAAGCCGCGGGTCCAGCGCGTGCAGCACCACCGCCGCCGCGGTGCAGATGAAGCCGTCAAGGATCACCGGCACCCGCGCCGCGCGCGCCGCCAGCACCGCGCCGCAGATCGCCGCCTGTTCGCGCCCGCCAAGCGCGGCGAGCGTTGCCAGCGGGTCCAGCCCGGCGTGGCGCTTGAGGCCAGCCTCGATCGCGGCGGTCTTGCGCGCGATGGTCGCGGCGTCGGCGCCGGTTCCGGGGCCGACCCACTCCGCCACGCTGCCGCCCAGCAGCGCCGCCGCCAGCGCCGAGGCGATGGTTGTGTTGCCGATCCCCATCTCGCCCAGCACCAGCACATCGGCGCCGGGGTCCACCGCCGCCGCGCCGCGGTTGAGCGCGTCGAGCGTCTCGGCCTCGGTCATGGCGGGGTGGGCGGTGAAATCGGCGGTCGGACGGTCCAGATCCAGCGCGATCACCTCCAGATCGGCGTCCACCACGCGGCAGATCTGGTTGATCGCCGCGCCGCCGGCGGTGAAGTTCGCCACCATCTGCGCGGTCACTGCCTGCGGAAACGGGTTCACCCCCTGCGCACAGATGCCGTGGTTGCCGGCAAAGACCAGCGCCTGCGCGCGGTCGATCCGGGGGCGGTCGGTGCCGCGCCAGCCGGCCATGAACACGGCCAACTCCTCCAACCGCCCCAGCGAGCCGGGCGGTTTGGTCAGGCTGTTCTGGCGGTCCTGCGCGGCGGTCCGGGCGGCATCATCGGCCTGCGGCAGGTTGGCGGAGAGCGCCGCGATGGCGTCGAGCGACAAAAACTGCATCATTTCACCCTCATCGGCAGGCCCGCGACGGCGAATGTGACCTCATCCGCCGCCGCCGCGACCCGTTGGTTGACGATCCCCGCCGCGTCGCGGAAGGCGCGGGCAAGGGCGTTGTCGGGGACGATCCCCAGCCCGACCTCGTTCGTGACCAGCACCACCGGCGCGCGCTGACGCGCGAGCGCGTCCAGCAGCGCGTCCAGCGCGGGCTCCCACGGTGTCTCGGCCAGCAGCAGGTTGCTGAGCCACAGCGTCAGGCAATCCACCAGCCGCGGCGCGCCGTCGGTTGTGTCCAGCGCCTGCGCCAGCGCCAGTGGTTCCGCGTGCGTGCGCCAGTCGGGGCCGCGGCGGGCCTGATGCGCGGCGATGCGCGCGGCCATCTCGTCGTCGAAGGCCTGCGCGGTGGCGATATAGACCGCCGGGCTGCCAAGGCCGAGCGTGCGCGCCTCGGCCAGCGCGCTCTTGCCCGAGCGCGCGCCGCCGGTGAACAGGATGATCCGCGACATGGTACCTCTTGCCCCTTCGGCGGCGACAAAGCAGAGAAGGGGCAGCAACGGCAAGGGGAAAATGCGCATGACCGCCGCCCGCCTGATGGTGATCCGCCACGCGCCCGCCCTGCATGGCGGGCGAATGGCCGGGAGGCGCGACGTGGCGGCGGACCTGTCGGACGCCATGGCGCTGGGTTGGGCGCGCGCGGCGCTGGCGCACGCGGGGGTGGAGCGCGCCGTCAGCAGCCCCGCGCGGCGCTGCGTGGCGACGGCGGCGGCGCTGGGCTGGACGCCGCCCACCGATGCGCGGCTGTGGGAGCAGGATTTCGGCGCGTGGGAGGGGGTCGCGTTCGCTGAGCTCCCCGACCTCGGGCCGCTGGAGGCGGTGGCGCTGGCCGCGCACCGCCCGCCGGGGGGCGAGAGTTTCGCGGAGCTGTGCCACCGGGTCGCGCCGGCGCTGAACGACATCGCGGCGCAGGGCGGCTGCGTGGCCGTGTTCGCCCACGCAGGCGTGGTCCGTGCGGCGCTGGCGCTGGCGCTGGGCGCGGTGCCGCCGGCGCTGGCGTTCGAGGTCGCACCGCTGTCGCTGACCGAGCTGCGCGCGCTGCCTGGAGGCGGCTGGTCGATCGCACGCGTCAACCACCACCACGCGGGCGGCGGCGCATGAGCCGCGCGTTCGTGGCCGGGCATTTCGGCGAGTGGCTGCAGGGTCGGCTGGGGCCGGACGGGCCGGTGGCGCTGGTCACACTGCCTTGTGCCGCGGTGGGGGTCGCGGCCACGCTGAGCGCGCGCCCGGGGCGCGGGCTGCGGCTGCGCGGCGGCGAGGCGGATGCGGTGGCGCGGCTGCTGGCGGGGCTGGGCGTAGGGCTGGAGGGCGAGGTCACACTGCGCCCGCGCGCCGCGCCGGGGCTGGGCACCGGGGTGTCCACGGCCTCGCTGGTGGCAGTGGCGCGGCTGGCGGGGTGGCGGGGGCCGGTGCTGACGCTCGCGCGCGCCTGCGTGCGGGCCGAGGGCGCGTCGGACCCGCTGATGTTCGCCGACCCGGCGCGGGTGCTCTGGGCCTCGCGCGCGGGGCGGGTGCTGGGATGGATGCCGCCGGTGCCGAGGTTTGCAGCGCTGGGCGGGTTCCTGGGGCCGCCGCGGCCCACCGATGCGGCGGATGACGGGTTCGACGACATCGCCGGTCTGGTGGCGCGGTGGCGCGCTGCGCGTCGGCTGCGGGACTTCGCCGCCATCGCGTCCGAAAGCGCTTCGCGCTGCGTGGCCCGGCGCGGGCCGGCGGGGGACCCGACCGCGGCGCTCGCCGCGCGGTTGGGCGCGCTGGGCTGGACGGCGGCGCATACCGGCGCGGCGCGGGCGCTGATCTTCGCGCCGGGCCGCGTGCCCGCGGGCGCCGGCGACGCGCTGCGCGCCGCCGGGCTGCGCGATGTGATCCGCTTCGACGGGGGCAGCGCATGAGCTTTGCCGCGATGATGCTGGTGGCGCTCGCCATCGATCTGGCGCTGGGCTGGCCCGCATGGCTCTATGCGCGGATCGGGCATCCGGTGACGTGGCTGGGCGCGCTGATCGGCGCGCTCGATGCCCGCTGGAACCGCGCGGGGGCCGGGAGCCGGGCGCGCGGGGCGCTGGCGGCGGGGCTGGTGATCGCGTTGGCTGCGGGCGCGGGCTGGGCGGTGCAGGCGGCGCTGCCGGGGGGCTGGCTGGGCGTGCTTCTGGGCGGGGTGCTGGCGTGGCCGCTGGTGGCGCTGCGCTCGATGCACAGCCATGTGGCCTGCGTGCTGCGCCCGCTGGAAGCGCGCGATCTGGACGCCGCGCGCGGGGCGGTGGCGATGATCGTGGGCCGCGACCCGTCGCAGCTGGACGCGGCCGGCGTGGCGCGCGCCGCGCTCGAAAGCCTGGCCGAGAACGCCTCGGACGGGATCGTGGCGCCGGTGTTCTGGGGCGCGGTGGCAGGGTTGCCGGGGATCGCGGCCTACAAGGCGATCAACACGCTCGATTCGATGATCGGGCACCGCACCCCGCGCCACGCGGCCTTCGGCTGGGCCAGTGCGCGGATCGACGATGCGGCGAACCTGATCCCGGCGCGGCTGTCGGGGGTGTTGTTCGCCGCTGCTTCGGGGCGCATGGCGGCGCTGCGCTGCATGCTCCGCGATGCGCGGCGCCACCGCTCGCCCAACGCCGGCTGGCCCGAGGCTGCGATGGCCGGCGCGCTGGGCGTGCGGCTGTCGGGGCCGCGCATCTACGCCGACCGCGTGGCACCCGAGCCCTGGCTGAACGCCGCCGCCCCCGACCCCGGCGCGGGCGATCTGCGCCGGGGGCTGAGGCTCTATGCGCGCGCGATGGGGGCGCTGGCGGCGCTGCTGGCGGCGCTGGCGCTGGCGGGGGTTTGAGCCGACGGGCTGGACGTTCGGGCGGTTTGCCTCATCTCTGGGCGATCTGCAGTCCCCGAAAGGAGCCCCATGCCCGAAGACCGCGCCGCCGCCCTGACCGACACGCTGATCGACACGCTGCGCGCCCGCAGCGCGGACGAGGGCGCCTGGCTCGACGCTGTCGACGCCGTCGCCCGCGACGTGCTGACGGTCGAAAAGGCCAACCCCGACTTTGCCGCCGCGCGGGTGCTGGAACGGCTGGCCGACCCCGACCGCGTCATCGCCTTTCGCGTCACCTGGCGCGACGATGCCGGGCGCGTGCGGATCAACCGCGGCTGGCGGGTGCAGCAATCGAACCTGCTGGGCCCCTACAAGGGGGGCTTGCGCTGGCACCCCGCGACCACGCTGCCGGTGCTCAAATCGCTGGCCTTCGAGCAGGTGTTCAAGAACGCGCTCACCGGGCTGCCGCTGGGCGGGGCGAAGGGCGGGTCGGATTTCGACCCCGCGGGCGCCTCGGCCGCCGAGATCGAGCGCTTCGCGCTGGCGTTCATGGGCGAGCTGGCGCCGCATATCGGTCCCGACCGCGACGTGCCCGCGGGCGACATGGGCGTCGGCGCGCGCGAGATCGGGCTTCTGAGCCGCGCCTACACGCTGCAGGCGCGTGCCTGGGGCGGGGCCTTGACCGGCAAGCCCTTGTGCATCGGCGGCAGTCCGCTGCGCGTGCAGGCCACGGGCTACGGGCTGGTGTTCTTCCTGTGCGCGATGCTGGACGCGGCGGAGACGGAGATCGAGGGCCAGCGCATCGCGATCTCGGGGCGTGGCAACGTGGCGCTGCACGCCGCGCGCAAGGCCGGCGCGCTGGGCGCGCGGGTGATCGCGCTGTCCAGCCGCGCGGGGCTGTGGCACGCGCCGGACGGGGTCACGGACGCCGCACTTGACTGGCTGGCCTCGGCCGACGGGGACACGGCCACCGACCCGCCGGGCGATCTGGGCGTGCGCTTCACGCCGGGCGCCAAGCCCTGGGGGCTGGAGCCCGACATCGCGCTGCCTTGCGCCACGCAGAACGAGCTTGACGCGGACGACGCCCGCGCGCTGGTCGATGGGGGCTGCCGCTTCGTGGCCGAAGGCGCGAACATGCCGCTGACCGCCGAGGCGCAACAGGTGCTGCTGCGCGCGGGCGTGGTCTGTGCGCCGGGCAAGGCGTCGAATGCCGGCGGGGTGGCGGTGTCGGGGCTGGAGATGCGCCAGAACGCGGGCTTTGCCACCTGGTCCCCCGCGCGGATCGAAGGTGAACTGCGCGAGATCATGCGCTCCATCCACGACCGCGTCGCCGAAGAGGGCCGTGCCAGCGGCGACGGCGCCCCCGACTACCACCGCGGCGCCAATCGCGCCGCCTATCGCAGGCTCGCCCGCGCGGTGATCGAGGGCGGCGCGGTCTGAGCAGACGCGCGAGCCTGCGCGGTGAGGCAGTCGCGCAGTCCTGCGCGGAGCAAGCGCCGCAGGCCGCTGCGCATCGCCGGGCCGCCCCCCGGACCGCGGCCTGTCGCTGCGCTCGCGCGTTGGTCGATACGCGCTGTGGCAGGCTGCCGGACCGACCCGCGCCTGACACGTGCCGGAGATGACACCCGTGAACCGTTCGCCGCCGCCTGTCAGTCCGGGCGGGCCAGGACCCAGAGTTCCTGATCGACCAGCTCGGCGCTGATTGCCTTGATGAGGGAAATGATCTCGGGTCCGGCGGAAAAACCGGGCCGGCGGGCGCCGGTGGCAAGATACAGGTTCTGTTGCAGCACGGGCGCCTCGATCCGGCGTGCGACGAGGGCATTGGACAGCAGGTCGCGCGCCAGCGCCGCGCGCGGCATGATCGCCATGCCGATGCGTGCCCGCGCCGCCTCGAAGGTGGTGTAGAGCGCATCGACCTCGAGCGCGACGTGAAGGTCCAGATTGTTCTCGCGCGCGGCGCGTTCGAGGTGCCGGCGCAGCCCGTGCGAGCGCCCCGGCAGGACCAGCGGCGTCCCCTCCAGCGCGCCGAACGCAACCGGCGTGTCGGCCGCGTCGCAGCCATCGAAGGCGCGAAACGCGTCGGGCGTGGCGAAACAGTAGAGCTCTTCCGCCGCCAGCGCCTCGGAGATCAGGCCGGGGCTGAGGCTTTCGCGATAGAGCACCGCAATGTCGATCTGGCCATTCTGCAACCACTCGGCGACATGCCCGCTGAAGCCTTCCAGAATGCGGATCGACAGGTCCGGATAGAGCTCGCCGAGCCGCTGGGCGAGCGGGACGGACAGCACCCGCCCGACCGAGGAGGGCAGCCCGAAGCTGACCGAGCCGCGGATCGATCTTGTCTGGCGGTGTGCCTCTCGGGTGGCGTCCTGCCAGGCGTCGACGATCGTCTGGGCATGCACCATGAAGCTGCGGCCAAGCGGGGTGACATGCGCACCGCGCCCGTCACGGTGAAACAGGTCGCCGCCCAGCGTGTGTTCGAGCTTGCGGATATTCCGGCTCAGGCTGGGCTGCGGAACCCCCAGCTGCATCGCGGCCTTGGAAAAGCTCCCGCTCGAAGCCACCTGCAGGAAAAATCTGATCAGCCGCAGGTCCATCGCGCGCTTCGCCCTTTGTCGGTCGCCCTGTGTCGGTCGCCCTTTGTCCGTGCGCCCTGTGTCGGTCGCCCTGTGTCGGTCGCCCTTTGTCCGTGCGCCCTGTGTCGGTCCGTTGGAACAGCATATTCGAATCGTGAATAACTGCTAGTGCCCTCGGCATACTTCCGCGCGCGCAGCGTGGCTGTCAAGCTAACGTCATCGCATGCCACAGACCAGCGCCCGGCGATCACCGCGCATCAAGGCGGTCGCGGCGCCCAGAACTGCGAGGTCGAGACCCTGATGAAGGACATGTCGAATTCCCGTGTTCCCTTTCGCATGTCTGCGGTGCCGGAACGGTCGGCGCCGTCTGCCGCGCAGCGGCTGCTGGTCCATGTCGTGGTCAATGTCGAGCACTGGCTCTATGACCAGCCGATGCCGCGCGCCGTTCTGCCGCCGCCGCACGGGCGCGAAACCGTGCCCGATGTGTGCAATTTCAGCTGGGCCGAATACGGCATCCGCTGCGGCTTGCCCCGCCTGATCGAGCTGTTTCGCAGCTACCGCATCCCGGTGTCGGCGTCGGTGAACCTGGATGTGCTGACGGTCTACGCGGACGCGGCGCACGCCATGCGCGACGCGGGGTGGGATTTCATCGGACACGGGCTGCGTCAGCGCGCCGTCATCCCCGAGGAAGAGCCGGCGATGATCGAACGGGTCGTGACCGAGCTTGGCGCCTTTGCCGGACGCCCGATCACGGGGTGGTTGTCTCCGGGTCTGCGGCAATCCTTCGACAGCATCGACCTTCTGGCGCGTAACGGCATCACCCATTGCCTTGACTGGGGCATCGACGACCTGCCCTGCTGGATGAACAGCGACAGCGGCGCGATCATGGCCATGCCCTATTCGATGGAGCTCAACGACAGCGCGGTCTTTGCGGTCCAGAACCACGAGGCCGCCGATTTCGACCGCCGCATCGCCGATACGCTCGACTTCTTCCGGTGCTCGCGCGTGGCGCCCGACACGGCGGTGATCGGGATCGGGCTGCATCCGCATCTGATCGCGGTTCCGCATCGGATCGTGCATCTGGAACGCGCCCTGCAGCGGCTGCAGCGCACCGCCGGGGTCGAGTTCACCACCGCGCGCGACATCGCGGCATGGTTCGAAGCCAGGCATCCGGCACCGGCGGTCGCGCCGGTGGCGATGTGAAGACGGCGTCCTCCCGCCCGGCGCCCATTGAAACCAGAAACCACGCAACAGACAACGGAGAGTAGACGATGACCCGCACCCAAAAGCTTCTGGCGACCGTCCCGGCCGCCGCCCTGGCCTTCGCCGCGCCGTCGATGGCGAATGACTGGCCCACCGATCCGATCACCATGTTCGTGGTCTCCAGCCCGGGCGGCGGGTTCGACGCCGCCGCGCGACAGCCGCAGCGCTTTGTCGAGGAGGCGCTCGGCGTCCCGATGCGGGTCGAGAACCGCCCCGGCGGCGCCACCGCGGTGGCAACCACGCTGGTCTACGAGACCGGTGACGATTGCAGCAACATCCTGATGACCGGGATTCCGCATATCCTGTTTTCCTACATGACGCAGGATGTCGGGTATGAATACGAGGACTTCTTCCCGATCGCGGGTCTCACCTCGGAGCCGGGGCTGGTCCGCGTGCAGGATGACGCGCCCTGGCAGAGCATGAACGAGTTGATCGACGACGCGCTGGAACGTCCGGGCGAGTTGATCGCCAGCGTCGGGCTGTATACGAACAACTACTTCATGGGGCTGCTGGAGCTGATGGATGCCACCGGCGCCGAGTTCAACATCGTGCCCTTCGGCGGCGGTGCCGAGGCCCGCAACGCGCTGCTGCGCGGCGAGGTCGACTTCACCCATGCCGGCGTGTTCAACAGCCGCAACGTCGAGGACGGAACCCGCGTGCTGGGAATTCACTATTCCGAAAACCGCTGGCCCGAGATCACCGACGACGCGACGCCGATCTCCGAGCAGCTCGGTGTCGATCTGAGCGACAACGAATCGAGCTACGGCGTGTTCGTCACGGCCGCATGCCGCGAAAACCACCCCGAGCGCTACGAGGCCCTTGTCTCGGCGTTCCGCGACGCCAAGCACAACGAGGAATACCTTGCCATGCTCGACGATCTCGGCGAACTCGGCAAGGTCGCCTTCGTGGAGGCCGACGACTATCATGCCGCCAACCTCGCCCAGCGTGATGTCATCGCCGAGTGGGTTGCAACGCGCCCGGAATTCTCTGCCGCCGACTGAGGCGCGCCAGAGCGGCACCGCGGGCCCCGGCACCCCTCCCTTGCCGGGGCCCGCGCGTGATTGTGCGGCACGTGATGCTCGAAGGGACCGGACATGTCGTCCAGATTGGAACATGCGCTTGAAATGACGGTCGTGCCCGGCCTGGTGCTGGGCTACTGCGCTGTCTTCTACATGAGCGCGCACAACCTGCCGAACATGGCGTTCGCCTATCCGCGCTTTCTGATCCTGACGATCCTCGGGTTCACGGCGCTGTTCATCCTGGGTGAAGCGGTCCGCATGCTGCGCGGCGCGGGCGTCGCACAGGGCGAGGCGATGGCGCCGCGGGATGTCGATTTCACGCCCGATCTGCTCATCGTCTTCGCGCTGGTGCTGGCCGCCGCCTGGGCGAGCCGATGGGTGGGGCTGTCGCTGTCCAACTTCGCGCTGATGGTGGTGCTGTTCATGTTCCTGCTGCGCGCGCGGATCGCGTTGCTCATCGCGCTGTCGGTGGCGATTTCGGCGTTGTTCTACGCCGTGTTCGTGATGGCCTTCGACCTGCCGTTGAACCGGCTCTGACCGGGGGCCGCGCGCACTGTGTTTCGCGGTGGTGGTCCGGGACCGCCACCAGATGCCAAATCCTTGACGGGATCGGACCATGACCGAGGTTATCGTTGCCGGGCTGCTGAACGTCCTGACGGCCGAGGGGCTGGCGCTGGTGGCCATCGGGCTGCTTGCCGGGTTCTTCGTCGGCGTGCTGCCCGGATTTGCCAGCTCCAACGCCGCGGCGATCCTGCTGCCGTTCTCGATCTACCTGGCGCCCGAGGCGGCGCTGATCCTGATGGCGACGATCTACGCGGGCGCGGCGTTTTCGGGCGCGGTCCCGGCGATCCTGATCAACGTGCCGGGAACCGCGGGGGCGGCGGCGACGGCGCTCGAGGGTTATCCGATGACACGGCAGGGCAAGGCCGAGTTCGCGATCGCGATCGCGCGCATGGCCTCGGCGGTGGGGGGCTGCATTGCCACGCTCGCGGTGATCGGCTTCATCCAGCCCATGTCACGCGTCGCGCTGTCCTTCGGATCGATCGAGATGTTCGCCGTTGCGGTGATCGGGCTGTTGCTGATCGGCGTGCTGGTCGGTCGGCAGCCGCTCAAGGCGCTGATCGCCGGGTTCCTGGGCATGCTCATCGCCTCGATGTCGGCCGATCCGCAATTCGCCCAACCCCGGCTGACCTTCGGCTATATCGAGCTTTACGACCGCATTCCGTTCATCCCCGCGATCATCGGACTGTTCGGCATGACCGAGATGCTGGCGCTTGCATCGCGCCGCCGCACGCTGAGCGGGCAGGCGGTCGCCTACGTCGCGCCCCCCGACGGCATGCTGCGCCGCGGGCTGCGCGAGGTGGGCAGCAGTTTCGCCTATCTGCTGCGCCGGCCGGTCCTGACCCTGAAGTCCACGGTGATCGGCTTTTCGCTGGGGATCCTGCCCGGCGTGGGCGTGACGCTGGCGAATTTCCTCAGCTACGCCGAGGCGCGGCGCAGCTCTCCGCGCGGCAGCAATTTCGGCAATGGCGAACCCGACGGGATCGTGGCCACCGAAGCCTCGGACAACGCGGTGACCGCCGGCACGATGGTGCCCACGCTGACGCTGGGGATACCCGGCAGCCCGACCGCCGCGGTGATGCTCGCGGCGCTCTACATGCACGGGGTGTCGGTCGGCCCGCAGCTGATGGCCAACTACACGCTCGAGGCGTTCACGGTGCTCTGGGCGCTGTTCCTGGCCAATCTGCTGATCATCCCCATCGGCTTGCTGCTGGCCGGGCCGATGGCGTCGGTCACGCGGCTCAACCCGCTCTATCTGCCGCCGGTGGTGATCCCGCTGTGCCTGGTCGGGGCGTTTTCGGTGCGCTACTCGCTGTTCGACGTGTGGCTCACGCTCATCTTCGCGGCGCTTGGCCTGCTGTTCCGGCGCTTCGGGTTTCCGGTGGTTCCGCTGATCCTGGGCATGGTGCTGGGGCCGCTGGCCGAAGCGAATTTCGTGCGCGCGATGCTGCTGGGACGCGGGGACCCGGCCTATTTCTTCAGCACCGATCTGGCGCTGATGCTGTGGGGCGTGGCGGCGCTGCTGCTTGGAGTGATCGTGCTGCGCATGCTCCTGCCCGCATTCAAGGGAGACCGCCAATGATGCCCACCGCCGATCAGGCAACGCTCAGCGCGCGAATGGCCGACTTCTTGGCCGCTGATCATCGCGTTGCCCCGGACGATCCGCTCTGCGCCGCCGGCAAGCGCGCGATCCTGGACACGCTGGGGGTGATGATCTCGGGGCTGAACGACCCGCTGGCCGATATCCTGATGGAGGACGCCGCCGATCAGGCCGGCCGGGCCGAGGTGCCGCTGCCGCAGGAGCAGGGTGCTGCACGGGTTCCGGCGCGTGCCGCGGCGCTGATCTTCGGGACGCTCGGCCATGTGGACGACTGGGACGACTCGCAGGTCACGGTCAACCCCGCGCACCGCTACGGCCTGCTGATGCACCCGTCGGCGCCGATCCTCGGCGCCTTGCTGGCGCTGGCCGGGCGGCGCGCGACCAGCGGCACCCCGCTGGACGGTGCGCGGTTTCTTCGGGCCTATGCGGTCGGAACCGAGATCTGCTGCAAGCTTGCGGAGTGGTCCGCGCCGGCGCTTTACGAGCGCGGTTTCCAGTCCACCGCGGTCTGGGGCGGCGTCGGTGCCGCCGCCGCCTGCGCGCATGCCGAAGGGCTGGACCGTGCAACCGCCGCGCATGCGCTCGGCATCGCGTCGACGCGCGCCGCCGGGCTGCGGGTCCAGTATGGAACCCGCATCAAGGCGATGCATGCAGGCTTCGGGGCGCAGGTGGGCGTGCTGGCGGTGGACCTTGCGCGCCGCGGTGTCAACGCCAACCTCGGCTCGTTCGATGGCGACTGGGGCCTGCCGACGGTTCTGGGCGGCGCGGCGCCGCAGATCGGCGATGGCGCCTTCGGAAACCCCTGGACGCTGGTCGATCCGGGGTTGAGTGTGAAGCCCTACCCCTCGGGGATGCTGACGCATCAGACGATGGATGCGCTGCACGATCTGATGCGCGCGCATGATCTGTCCGCTACCGAAATCGCAAGCATCACCGTCACGGCCGGGCGCAATATCACGCAGGCCATCGATTATCCCCGCGCGGCCACGCCGCTCGAGGCGAAATTCTGCATGCCGGCGCTGCTGGCGATGATCGCGTTGAAACGACAGGCTGGCGCCGCCGAATTCCGGCAGGACTTCATCGACAGCGACGCGTTCCGGGACATGCAGGCCCGCATCCGGCTGGAACACGACCCAAAGATCGACCTTCAGGGCTTCGACCGCATCCGCTCCCATGTCGCCGTGCGCCTGCATGACGGGCGCACGCTCGCGCAGGAGGCCGACACGCGCTACCGTGGTGGCCCCGAGCGCCCGCTGACCGAAGCCGAGTTGCTGCAGAAGGTCGTGGCCGCGGCTGCGGGCCGGCTCGATCCGCAGCACTGCGACGCTCTGGCCGAATGCGTGGCGGGTCTGGGCGCCGAAGCGGATGCCGGGTGTCTGCTGGAGTGGCTGATCACCGCCGGTGCGGCAGCCCGGAACCT
>PUOA01000327.1 GCA_003551925.1 Paracoccaceae bacterium | reverse complement strand
GACGGGCGGGTGGGTGGGCGCCGCGGCCGGTCGGGGCGCGGGGGGCGCCTGTTCGGGCTCAGTCATCGGCCAGATGCACCGACACGCGCCGATTCTGGCGGCCCTTCTTCTCGATCTTGCCCAGCCGCACCGGACCGATCTCGCCGGTGCGGGCAACATGGGTGCCGCCGCAGGGCTGCAGATCGACCTGATCGTCGCCCGCCCCGATGCGCACCAGCCGCACGCGGCCCTGCCCTGTTGGCGGCGCCACCGACATGGTCTTGACCATCTCGGGGCGCGCGGCAAGCTCGGCGTCGGTGATCCAGTCCTCGGACACGGGCAGGTCGCGCGCGATCAGCGCGTTGAGCGCGTCCTCCAGCGCCGCCTTGTCGCCCGGCGCGTCGGGCATGTCGAAGTCGAGCCGGCTCTTGTCGGGGCCGATCTGCCCGCCGGTGACCGGCAGCGGGATCACCACCGACAGCAGGTGCAGCGCGGTGTGCATCCGCATCAGCCGGTGCCGGCGGTCCCAGTCCAGATGCTGCACCACCGCAGCGCCCGGCGCGGGCGCCGCCGCGCCGTCCCCCAGCACCAGCACCACCGCGCCGCCCTCGCCCTTGACCGTGTCGCGCACCGCCGCCTCGCCGCCCTCCCAGACCAGCCGCCCGGTATCGCCGGGCTGGCCGCCGCCGGCGGGATAGAACACCGAGGCGTCCAGCACCACGCCGGCGTCGGTGACCTGCGCGACGGTGGCGGGGCTTTCGCGCAGATACGGGTCGGTGCGGTAAAGCGGCGTTGTGGTCATGTCAGCGTCCATCCTCGGGGGCCTGGTCCAGATCGCCCGCATCGGGGCGCGCGGTCTCGCTCAGCGGGTCACCCGGGCGCGGCGCGCGGCTTTCGCGATCGTCCGCGAGTGTCGGCGCCGAGGGCTGCGGCGCGCCCGCGCGCAGCGTTTCGGGGTTGCGCAGCCAGATGTCGCGCTGCGCGAACGGGATCTCGATCCCCGCCTCGCGGAAGCGGCGTGCGATCTCGTGGTGCATGTCCGACCGCACCTTGAGCAGGAAGTTCACGTCGCGCAGGATGCAGCGGACCTCGAACTCCAGCGCATCGGCGCCGAACTCCATGAACACCACCGACGGCGGCGGGTTGAGCGCCACGATCGGCTGCGCCTCGGCGACCTCGCGCAGGATCCTTTCCACCAGCAGCGTGTCCGAGGTGTAGGATACCCCCACCTTCACGATCAGCCGGCCGGTGTTGTTGTACTGCGTCCAGTTGGTGACCGAGGTCGCGATCAGGTCCGAATTGGGCACGATCACGTTGGTCTTGTCGAAGGTCTCGATCACCGTCGAGCGCACCGAGATCGCGCGCACGATGCCCATGGTGCCGCCGACCTCGATCCAGTCGCCCTCGGCGATGGGGCGCTCGACCAGCAGGATGATGCCCGAGATGAAGTTGGACACCACGTTCTGCAGCCCGAAGCCGATGCCCACCGACAGCGCGCCCGCCACCAGCGCCAGCGCCGACAGATCGATCCCGGCGGTCGAAAACGCGATCACCGCGGCGAGGAAGATCCCGACATAGCCGGTGCCCGACACGATCGCCTTCTGCCCGCCGCGGTCCATCCTGGTCTTGGGCAGCACGGTCGAGCCCAGCGCGCCCTGCACCATCCGCGTGATGATGTAGCCGATGGCGAAGATCAGCACGAAGGACAGCAGGTTGGTGGGCGAGATGCGGGTGTCGCCAAGCTGGAACCCCTCGCGCACCGATTGCCAGATCTCCAGCAGTTCGGACACGCGCACGCCCCAGATCAGCGCGAACACCGGCACCGACACCACCGCCAGCCCGAACCCGATCAGCGCCGGGACCAGTGCCTCGGAGGCTGCGGCGCGGTCGCGCACGATGGCGGCATAAAGGTCCGCCACGAACCCCTGCAGCAGCACCAGCAGGCCCAGCAGGCCCAGCGACGCGATGGCGGGAAACAGCAGCGCCTGCGACGCCGAGACATAGCCCACCGCCGCCAGCACCGGCGCGCCCAGCCCCAGCACCATGCCGATGCGCCCGACCACGCCCACCAGCTTGTCGAAGAACGGCGTCTCGCTTGGCGTTGCCGGATCGTCCGTCTCGGCCGCCCGCTCGGCCGCGCCGCGGGCGTGGGTGACCAGAAGCTGCCCGATCCGGAACAGCACCACCCCGGCGAGCACCTTGATCGGAAAGGCCAGCACCGCCTGCGCCGCCTCGGTGATCAGGCGCGGCTCGATCAGCGTGTTGTAGAGCACCTGCAGGCCCAGCAGCAGCCCGGCAAGCTGCGCCATGAAGCGCCCCTCGCGCCGACGCTCGGAGGGCAGGCGCAGCGGCGTATAGGCGTTTTCCGAGCGGGTGAAGACCTGCGCGCCCAGCCAGCGCGCGCCCAGATAGGTGATCCCCGCCAACAGCAGCCCGTGCAGCGCATCCGACACGGTCGGCCCGGGCAGCGACGTGGCGTTGACCGCGAAGGCGAACAGGAACACCCCCAGCGCCGGCACCGCGATCTGCGTCAGCGATGCCAGCAGCGTGATCGCCTGCCGCCCGCTCTGGGTGGTGGTGCCGTCCTGAAGCCGGTTGGTGATCTGCTCGGTGTAGCGAAAGCCGCGCAGCATCAGGAACGCCGCCAGCGCCAGCGCGCCGATGACGATGATCAGGTTGGCGCGCAGCTCCGCCTGCCGCGCCGGATCGGCGAGGTTGGTGCGTCCCTCCTCGATCGCCTCGCCGGTGATCCGGAACAATGCATCCACCGCCGGGATCCAGTTGGCGGGGTTCACCGGCGAGGGCGACAGGCGCATCAGCGCATCGGCGTCGCGTTCGCGCAGGATCCGGTCGATCTGGCGGATCATGCCGTCGGCGCGGCGCCACGCCTCTTCGGCCGCCAGCACCGGGGCCTGCGCGCGGCCCAGCTGTTCGGCCAGCGCGGCGCGGCGGTCGGCGATCTCCTCGGCCTCGAACTGCCCCTCTTCGGGGGGTGGCCCCAGCGCCTCGATCTGCCGGCGCAGCGCCGCGACGCGCTCGCGGTTGGCCTCCTGCACGGACATGAAGCGGTTGCGCTCCTCGACCAGCTCGCCGCGCAGGCTGGTCAGCGCCGGGCTGGGGGTCTCGCGGTTGGCGATCAGCGTCTCGGCCAGCGTGGCTAAGGACTCCCACGCCTCGTAATCGGGGGCGGTGACCTCGGCCTGGCTCTGCGCGGCCGCGCCTTGCGGCACCGCCGCACCCAGCACAAGCCCGATGGCGAACGCAGTCAGGGCTGCTGCCAGATACGGACGCAGGCTCGACAAGATCATGGGGCGCAGATCTCCCGGGTGGTTCAGGGCTCCATCACATCCGGCAGCGATCTGCCGGGCCGGTCCATCCACTCGGGAACCGGCAGGCCCTTTTCACGCAGGAAGTCGGGATTGAACAGCTTCGAGGCGTAGCGCGTGCCGTAATCGCACAGGATCGTGACGATGGTGTGCCCCGGCCCGATCTCGCGCGCCATGCGCATCGCACCGGCCACATTGACCCCGGACGACCCGCCCAGGCACAGCCCTTCGCGCGCCAGCAGGTCGAACACCACCGGCAGCGCCTCGGCGTCGGGGATGCGGGCGCAGAAATCGGGCGTGAAGCCATCGAGGTTCGCCGTCACGCGCCCCTGCCCGATGCCTTCGGTGATCGAACTGCCCTCGGATTTGAATTCGCCGGTGGTGTAGTAGCTGTAGAGCGCCGCGCCATCGGGGTCGGCAAGCCCCATCCTGACGCCCTTGTGCTGGAGCGCCTGCGCGACGCCTGCGAGCGTGCCGCCCGAGCCCACCGCGCAGATGAAGCCATCGACCCGCCCGCCGGTCTGCTCCCAGATCTCGGGGCCGGTGGTTTCGACATGCGCCTGACGGTTGGCGACGTTGTCGAACTGGTTGGCCCAGACCGCACCGGCGGGCTCGGTCTCGGCCAGCGCGGCGGCCAGCCGGCCCGAATAGCGCACGTAGTTGTTGGGGTTGCGGTAGGGCGCGGCGGGGACCTCGACCAGCTCGGCCCCGGCAAGGCGCAGCATGTCCTTCTTCTCGCGGCTCTGCGTCTCGGGGATCACGATGACGGTGCGAAAGCCCATCGACGCGCCCACCAGCGCCAGCCCGATGCCGGTGTTGCCGGCGGTTCCTTCGACGATGGTGCCCCCCTCGCGCAGCGCACCGCGCGCAACGGCGTCGCGGATGATCCACAGCGCGGCGCGGTCCTTGACCGACTGGCCGGGGTTCAGGAACTCGGCCTTGCCCAGGATCTCGCAGCCGGTGGCGGCGCTGGGGCCGGCAAGGCGGATCAGGGGCGTGTTGCCCACCGCATCGGCGAGATTGGCGCGAATGCTCATGCTGTCACCCTCTTGTCGGAGCGGGCCGGCGCGGTCGCGCCAGCCGCGTTGCGCGCAGTGCGTCAGCCCAGCGACCCGAGCTGCTTGAGGCGGCGCGCATAGACCCACAGCACGAAAGCCGCGGCGAGCTTGGCGATCAGGAACGTCACCCCGTCGACCCCCAGCAGCCCCGGCGGCCCATCGACCGCCGCCACCAGTCCCCAGCCGCCCGCGACCGCCGCCCCCACGAAGGCGATCACGAAGCCCAGCACCGCGGCGCGGTCGCGCAGCAGCAGCAGCACCGCCGCCAGCAGCCCCACCCACACCGACACCCCCGAGGCGATGGACGCCCAGAGCGGCATCTCCTCGAGCACGCCCGAGAACAGCTCGGACAGCATCGGCAGCTCGGCGATGCGCTCGTAGCGCAGCACCAGGTAGTCCAGCGCCAGCACCAGATACCACAGCAGCGCCAGCAGCCCCATCAGGGTCAGGTGGAACGGGCGGGGTCGATCGAGGGTCATGCGCGTCTCCGCTGTTTTGCCTAAGACTGCCCGCGCCGGGGGCGGCTGTCCAGCCTGTCGCACTCAGGCAATACCGGCGGGGCACCGCCGATGCAAGCGGGTGGTCTGCGCGGAAATCCGCCGTCGGCTTTGCGTGACCGGGGGCAACGCATTAGCTGACATGCGCGCACCGACCGACGGGTGCAGCCACAGGCAAGACGACGCAACCAAGGAGTTCTTCATGTTTCTGAAACGCCCCCTCACTTCGGCCGCACTGGCAACCGGGATCGCGTTCGGCGCCCTCGCCACCGCTCCCGTGCTGGCGCAGACGGCCACGCCGGGCGCCGAACTCGTGGAACAGGACGGCATGCTCGATGCCTTCATCGACGCCGCGATGAACGTCGCCGAGGTCCGTGACGGCTATCTCGAACAGCTGCAGACCGCCGAGACCGAGGCCGAGCAGACCGAGATCATCGAGATGGCCAACAACGCCATCCTGACCACGGTCGAGGACACGCCCGGCATCACCGTTGACGAATACATCGCCATCGGCGAGGCGGCCGCCGCGGATCCCGAGCTGAACCAGATGCTCAACGACCGCGTCGCCGAAACCATGGGCATGGAGTGATCCAGCCATCACGGCACGCTCGCCGCATCCGCGCCGCGCGCGCGGGTGTGGCCGCCCTGCCCCACGGCAGGCACCGTTAGCGCTGACACCGCAAGATTGCGCTAACACCTTGCTTTTGCTTGCAGAGTGCCCTTTTCTGCCGCCCCGCTTGCGGTATACATCGGCCTACGGGGTCGAAAGCAGGAGACGGGCATGACCATCACCATCGGCATCAACGGGTTCGGACGGATCGGACGCTGCACGCTGGCGCATATCGCCGAAAGCGCACGCAACGACGTCGAGGTGGTGCGCATCAACGCCACCGGCCCGATCGAGACCAACGCCCATCTGCTGAAATACGATTCGGTGCATGGCCGCTTTCCCGGCACCGTGCGCGTCAGCGGCGACGGCATCGATCTGGGGCGCGGGCCGATCAAGGTGATGTCCACCTATGACCCGCTCGAGCTGGATTGGGACGGCGTCGACGTGGTGCTCGAATGCACGGGCAAGTTCAACGCCCGCGACAAGGCCGCCGTGCATCTGGGCCGCGGCGCGCAGCGGGTGCTGGTCTCGGCGCCGGCCACCGGCGCCGACAAGACCGTGGTCTACGGCGTCAACCACCGCGCGCTGAGCGCCGAGCATCTGGTGGTGTCGAATGGGTCGTGCACCACGAACTGCCTTGCCCCGCTGGCCAAGGTGCTCAACGACGCGATCGGCATCGACAGCGGCATCATGACCACGGTGCACAGCTACACCGGCGATCAGCCGACGCTGGACCGCCGGCACAAGGACCTGTATCGCGCCCGCGCCGCGGCGATGGCGATGATCCCCACCTCGACCGGCGCGGCCAGGGCGCTGGGCGAGGTGCTGCCCGAGCTTGCCGGCAAGCTTGACGGCACCGCGCTGCGCGTGCCGACCCCCAATGTCAGCGCCGTGGACCTGACGTTTCAGGCGTCCCGGACCGTCACCGTCGAGGATGTCAACGCCGTGGTCGCCGAAGCCGCCGCCGGGCGCATGGGCGCGGTTCTGGCGTATGACCCGGAACCCAAGGTCTCGATCGATTTCAACCACACCACGCACTCGTCGATCTTTGCCCCCGATCAGACCAAGGTCGTGGGCGGGCGCACGGTGCGGGTGCTGGCGTGGTATGACAACGAATGGGGCTTCTCGTGCCGCATGGCAGACGTCGCCGCCGCCATGGGCCGGCTGATCCACTGAGGCCACTCCGCTGACGCCGATCCACTGACACGCGCGGGGCTTCCCGTGCCCGGCGCAACCGGGTAGCGTCCCGCAACGGGGCGCGAAGGGTGGCACCGGGGGGCGGAGGCGCGCAGTCGTGACAAACAGCATCGCCGCGGGGATCGTGCTGGTGGTGGCCGCGACCGTCGCCGCCGATCTGCTCCATTTCGGGTGGGACCTGCACCTGTTCGCGGGCCGCCGGCTGGTGGAGCTGCTCGAGACGCTCGCAATCTGGCGCTGACCGGGGTGATCGCCGACCAGTTCGAGGCCGTCGCGCCATCAGGCGCGGACTCGAAGCCGTTGCGCCATCAGGCGCGGACTCGAAGCCGTCGCGCCATTGGGCGCGGACTCGAAGCCGTCGCGCCATTGGGCGCGGAATCAAGGCCGAAGGCCGCTGCGCATCGCCGGGCCGCCCCCCGGCACGGCGATTTGGCGTCGGCAGGCGCATCGCCTCGATCATGCAAGGACCTGGCCGGAATAAACGGGGGTAGCCCGAACGCCTCATCGCCGCACCGCGGCCCGTCGCTGCGCTCTCGCGTTGCCCACGCCTGACCGATCCGCGCGCCAGCACGGGGGGCGCGGCGCGCCAAACCCCGCGGCGATCACTCCTCGAACAGCTCGCTCTGTCCCGTGCCATCGCCCGCGTCATCGTCGTCCGTGCCGGTCCCCGGCGGGGGCCGGTTGTCCAGCAGCCCGGCGGCGCGCAGCTCGGCGAGCCCGGGCAGGTCGCGCGCCGATTCGAGCCCGAAATGGTCCAGAAACGCCTCGGTCACGACATAGGTCACGGGGCGGCCCGGAGACATGCGCCGCCGCCCCACGCGGATCCACTCCAGCTCGAGCAACTGGTCCACCGTCCCGCGCGAGACCGCGACGCCGCGGATCTCCTCGATCTCGGCGCGGGTGACGGGCTGGTGATAGGCGATGATCGCCAGCGTCTCGGTCGCCGCGCGCGACAGCTTGCGCGTCTCCACGCGCTGGTCGTGCATCAGCCAGCCCAGATCGGGCGCGGTGCGCAGCGCCCAGGCGTCGCCCACGCGCACCACCGTCACCCCCCGCCCGGCATAGCGGCGGCGCAGAAGCGCCAGCGCCTCGGCCGGATCGCACCCCTGCGGCAGGCGCGCGCGCATCGCATCGAGGCTGAGCGGCACGGCCGAGGCGAACAGCATCGCCTCGATCATCCGCTCCTGCTCGGCCAGCGGCGGGACGGCGAACAGGCCGGGCTCGTCGCTCATGGCCGGGGCCGCACGCGCAGCGGCGCGAAGGTGTCGGCCTGTTGCAGCTCCAGCTGGCCCTGCTTGGCCAGCTCCAGCGTGGCCGCGAAGGTCGACGCCACCGCCGAGCGCTTGCGCGCGGGCGCGCCGCCGCGCCAGCCCTCGGGCAGGAAACGGACCAGCGCGGTCCAGTCAGGCGTGTCGCCCAGCCGCGCGCGCAGGCGTTCCAGCGCCGCCTCGATCGGGTAGATGTCGCGCCGGTCGAAGGCATAGGGGCGGAAATCGTCGCGCGTGCGCAGGCGGGCATAGGCGCGCAGCAGATCGTAAAGCGTGGCGTCGTAGCGCGTCGTGCGCGCGCGGGCGATCGCCTCGGGCGCGCCGCGTTCGAAGAAATCAAGCCCCTTGCGCGGGCGCGCCATCAGCCGCGCCGCCGCCTCGCGCATCGCCTGCAGCCGTTCGAGCTGGAACGCCAGATGCGCGGCCAGATCCTCGGCCGAGCCGTCGGGGTCCTGCGGGTCGGGCGGCAGCAGCAGCCGCGATTTCAGATAGGCCAGCCACGCCGCCATCACCAGGTAATCCGCCGCCAGCTCGATCCGCAGCGCGCGGGCGCGTTCGACGAACTCCAGGTATTGCTCGGCCAGTTGCAGCACCGAGATCCGGCGCAGATCGACCTTCTGCGTGCGCGACAGCGTCAGCAACACGTCCAGCGGGCCTTCGAACCCGTCGATATCGATGACCAGCGCGTCGGCGGCTTGGGGGTCGGGCATGGGCGTGTCCTGCGCGGGGCGGGGGGTGCGGAGAGCCTAGAAAACCCGCCGCGCGCTGTCCACCGCCAGGGTGCAGCGCACGCGCAGGGATCATCGCCAATGCGCGCCGGTGCGCTTGTGCGGATAGGGCAGATTGGTGGACACGCGCCGCCCATACTGCGCCTGCGACAGCACCCGCAGCCCCGCGCGCCGGCCCGCCTGCCAGTCGGCGCCAAGCGCGCGGGTCAGCTGTGCGGGGCCGGTGTGCCACCACGGATAGGGCGCGTCGGTGGTGTCGAGCGCGGCCAGCACATGCTCCAGCGCGCGCGCGACCACCGGATGGCGCGGCGCGGCGGCGATAAAGTTGTTGGCGACGGTGCCGAAGCCGGCTTCGATCACCAGCACGGCCTCGGCATCGGTCAGCCACGGCGTCACGGGCAGGCGCGGGTATTCGTCCAGATCGGCGTAGACCCCGCCCTCGACCGCCAGCCAGGCCAGGCGGAACAGATCGGCCCTGAGCGCGGGATGCCCCAGCGCCCGGAACCGCGCGGCAAGCGCCGGCGGGTGGTGCGCGCGCAGCCAGCTTTCGGCGGTGCCGTCGTCGAACCGGGTCTGGGCGAGGTGAGGGTGCAGCGCCGCCCAGCGGTCCTGCGCGCGGGCGATGGCGGGGCTCGCGGCGCCCTCCCAGTAATGCGCAATCCGCGGTGGGATCGGGCCGCGCGCCGGCGGTTCCGGCGTGGCGGTGACCCCTGCCAGCAGCCGCGCCGCGCGGGCGGGCGACAGTGCCTGCCCCGCGTGCCCGGCATCCGCCACG
>PUOA01000210.1 GCA_003551925.1 Paracoccaceae bacterium | reverse complement strand
GTGCGCGACGCGCAGCGGAGCGCACCGGGGCGGGAGCGCCCCTTACCCCTGCCCGCGGTCGCTGCCCACCAGCGCAGCGGCGAAATCCTCCGGGTCGAACGGTTGCAGATCGTCGATCTGCTCGCCCACTCCGATGGCGTGGATCGGCAGCCCGAACCGGTCGGCCAGCGCCACCAGCACCCCCCCGCGCGCGGTGCCGTCAAGCTTGGTCATCACCAGCCCGCTGACATCGGCCATCTTGCGGAAGATCTCGACCTGGCTGAGCGCGTTCTGCCCGGTGGTTGCGTCCAGCACCAGCACCGTGTTGTGCGGGGCCTCCGGGTCGATCTTGCGGAGCACGCGGATGATCTTGGCCAGCTCCGCCATCAGATCCTCGCGGTTCTGAAGCCGCCCGGCAGTGTCGATCAGCAACAGATCGGTGCCCTCGGCCCGCGCGCGGCTCAGCGCATCATGGGCCAGGCTCGCCGGGTCGGTGCCCTGCGGCGCGGTCAGCACCGGCACGCCCGCGCGCTCGCCCCAGACCTGCAACTGCTCCACCGCCGCCGCGCGGAACGTGTCCCCGGCGGCGATCATCACCGATTTGCCGGCACCGCGCAGCTGGCTTGCCAGCTTGCCGATGGTGGTGGTCTTGCCCGCGCCGTTCACACCGACCACCAGCACCACCTGCGGGCGCGACGCATAAAGCGGCAGCGGCCGCGCCACAGGCTCCAGTATCCGCGCCACTTCCTCGGCCAGCAGGCGCTTGATCTCGGACACCGAGAGTTTGCGCCCGAAGCGCCCCTCGGCCATGTTCGCGGTCACGCGCAGCGCGGTCTCCACCCCCATGTCGGCCTGGATCAGCACCTCCTCCAACTGCTCGAGCATGTCGTCGTCAAGCACCCGGCGCGGCTCGGCGGACCGGCCCAGCAGCCGGCCAAGCACACCGGGCCCCACCGCAGGCTCGGGCGCAGCCTCGCCCTGCACCGCCGGGCTGTCAGGGGCGGGCGTCGGGTCCTGCGGCTCGGGGTCGGACGAGTGCGGGGTCTCGCCGGGCTCCTCCTCCGCACCATCGGCGACCACTGCGTCAAGCCCCTCCTCGAGTTTCGAGGACGACTTGAACATCCGGTCCTTGAGCTTGCTGAAAAATGACATCCCGGGCTCCCCTGGGTCAGAGATGGTGATCGCCTACTGCACCGGCGCCCCCGATGGAAGGGCGCGCGCATGAGTTGAACCGTCACAGAGACCGCTTTTCGTTGCGTCTAGCCGCCCAAGATGACATGAAACTGTCACATACGGGTCCTGGAGCACCGTGGCGCATGAAACACCACCGATTTGGCACCGCCGTGGCGCTTGACGACCACCTGGCCCGTGCGGCGCGCGGGGCGGACGGGATGCGGATCCGGCCCGTTCTGCACGAGGGGAAGCGCTATTGGGTCAAGCGGTGCGAAACCCTGTCGCTGCGCTGGCGCTTGCAGAAGGGAAACCCTGCACGGCGCTTCGCGCGCGAGCGGGCGGTGTTTGCCGAGATGATCGCCAAAGGCGCCCCCGTGCCGAAGATCGTGGCCGAGGGGCCGGACTGGTTCGCGCTGCCTGATTGCGGCGACAGTCTGGAGGCCGTGTTCACGCAGGCCGACGGCGCCACGCGGGTCCGGGCCTTTGCGGATGCCGGCACGGCGATGGCGCGTCTGCACGCGCTCGGCCTCGCGCATGGCCGTCCGCACCCGCGCGACCTGTGCTGGGACGGCGCGCAGATCCGGTTTCTTGATTTCGAGCGCGGGCATGCCGGACGGGCTGGCCCGTGGCGTCAGGCCTTCGACGTGATCCAGATGGTCTTTGCGCTGCACGCGATGCGGCTCGACGGCAGCGATGCGCTGGATGCCTTCGCCACTGCCTACCGCACATCGGACGCGCGCGGTGTCTGGCCGGGCGCGCGGCGGCTGTGCCGCCGGCTGCGCTGGCTCGACCCTCTGACCCGCGCGGTGCAGCGCCATGAACGGCTGCACAAGCCGCATCGTCGCTACAAGGAATGGCAGGCGCTTCCGCGAACGCTCGCGTCTTTCGCGGCGTCATCCGATTGACACCACCGACCGCGACATGGCGGCCGAAAACGACACGGGGGCGCCGCTGCGCCCCCGTCTTGCGTTCGGCACCTCGCGGCCGGTCAGCCCGGGGTCATGCCCCGCAGACGCTCGCCCCGCCGGCGCAGCAGCTCGACCACGGTCAGCAGCGCAACCGAGATCAGGACCAGGATCGTGGCCACGGCAAGGATCGTGGGGCTGATATCCTCACGGATGCCGGACCACATCTCGCGCGGGATGGTCCGCTGTTCCACACCGGCCACGAACAGAACGACGACGATCTCGTCGAATGAGGTGATGAAGGCAAAGAGCGCGCCCGAGATCACCCCCGGCAGGATCAGCGGCATGGTGATCTTGAAGAACGTCCGCGTGGGCGAGGCGCCCAGATTCGCCGCCGCGCGCGTCAGCGAGTGATCGAATCCCACCAGCGTCGCGGTCACGGTGATCACCACGAACGGTGTCCCCAGCGCCGCATGCGCCAGGACGACCCCCAGATACGTCTGCGCGATCTTGATCGACGAGAAGAAGAAGAACATCCCCGCCGCCGAAATGATCAGCGGCACGATCATCGGCGAAATCAGGATCCCCATGATCAGCCCCTTGGCGGGCATTTCCGACTTGCTCAACCCCAGCGCCGCCAGCGTGCCCAGCGTGGTTGACAGCAGCGTCGCCGCGATACCGATGATGAAGGAGTTGCGGATCGACCGCATCCAGCTCTCGGAACTCAGGAAGTCCTGATACCAGCGCAGGCTGAATCCCTCGGGCTGGAGCGTCAGCATTTCGCGCGTGAAGGTGAAGAACGGCGCCGCGTTGAAGCTCAGCGGGATCATGATCAGGATCGGCGCGAGCAGGAAGAAGAAGATCGCGAAGCAGATCACCCGAAAGGTGTAATGCCAGACCTTGTCCTTGGTCGTGTAATAGGCAGGCATCGCCATCGAACTTCTCCTTACCCGAGCTTCAGACTGTCGGCGCCGACAAGTCGGTTATAGAGCCAGTAGAGCGCCAGCACGCCGACCAGCAGCATCGTCCCCAGCGCGGCCGCAAGGCCCCAGTTGAGCGATTGCTGGATATGGCGCGCGATCTCGTTCGAGATCATCCGCCCCGACTGCCCGCCGACCAGCGCCGGCGTGATGTAGTAGCCGATCGAGATGATGAACACGAGCACCCCGCCCGCGCCGATCCCGGGAAGCGTCTGCGGGAAATAGACCCGGCGGAACGCGGTCGACGGGGTGGCGCCGAGGCTCTTGGCGGCGCGCATGTAGCTCGGCGGGATGGTGCGCATCACCGAGTAGAGCGGCAACACCATGAACGGCAGCAGGATATGCGTCATCGCGATGATCGTGCCGGTCATGTTGTAGATCATCGAGATCCGGTTGGCGTCATCGATGATGCCCAGGCCCACAAGCCCGGAGTTGATGACACCTTGCTGTTGCAGAAGCACGATCCATGCCGACGTCCGGACCAGCAGCGACGTCCAGAACGGCAGCAGCACGCAGATCATCAACAGGTTCGCATGCCGCATGGGCAGGATCGACATGTAATAGGCGATCGGGAAGCCCAGCAGGAAGGTCATGGCGGTGATGATCACGCTGAGCATCAAGGTGCGCCCGAAGAGCGACACGTAGATCCGCCGGTTCTCGTCGCGCTGGACAATGTTTCCGAACTCGTCGAATTCGCGGTCGAGCGCGGCGACGTAATAGGATGTCGTCAGCGGTCGGCCTTCGCGCTTGATCACGCGCCACAACTCGGGTTGGCCCCAGAGCCGGTGCGCGTCCATGAACGCGTCCTTGAATGGCGCCTCGAAGCTGTCCACCTGCCGCGCGGTCCGGGAAATCGCACTGCGCGCGGCGCTGATCTCGTAGTTCAGCCGGATGCCCAGCGGACCTGTCAGACGATCGCGGCGCTCACGCTCAAGATCCTCGACCATGTCGGCATGCAGCGCGGCGTAGACGGGCTCGGGCGGCAGATCGCGGCCGTCCCAGTCCTGCAGGGCTTCGAGCGTGCGCGGCAGCGCATTCACGACCTGCGGGTTGGACACGCTCAGCCACATCATCTGCGCGATGGGAAACACGAAGACGGTCAGAATGAACAGCAGGAGCGGCCCCACAAGCCCAAGCGCCACCAGCTTGCGCCGACGCTGGGCGCGCTCCAGCGCGCGTTTGAGCGGCACACCGTCGGCGGTAACCAGTTTCTCGGTGCCGCCGCGCTTCGCAGCGGGCCCGCCGGTGTCCATCAGTGTCGCATCGGCCTGAGCCATGGCACTCTCCCCGTCAGCCGGCCGCTGTTCCGACCAGTCGTTTGATGAACGGGGGCGCGTGGCGCGCCCCCGTCGATGTCAGGCAGTGCCGGTCACTGCAGCATCCAGTTGGCGAAGCGCTCACGCAGCTCGTCGCCGAAGTCGACCCAGAAGTCGTTGTCGAGGACGATCGGCGCGAAGTAGTTTTCAGGTGCCGACGGCATGTGCGGCGCCATGTCGATCCCGAGGTCGGCATGCTCGCCAACCAGCTCCGACGAGGACGCACGCGCCGGACCGTACGAGATGAACTGCGCCTGATCGGCCAGCCGCTGTGTGTCGGTGGCGAAATACAGGTAGTCCATCACCGCATCGATGTTCGGTCCATCAGCGGGAACCACCCAGCCGTCCCATTCGACGACCTGGCCGTCCCAGATGATTACGGCTTCCATGCCTTCGACCTCGATCGCGTCGAACATCCGGCCGTTGTAGCCGGTCGCAAAGGCGACCTCGCCGTCAGCCAGAAGCTGCGGCGCCTGCGCGCCTTCGGTCCAGAAGATGATGTCGTCCTTGATCGTGTCGAGCTTGGCGAAGGCGCGGTCCACACCCTCGGGCGTGGCGAGCACGTCGTAGATGTCATCGGGGTCCACGCCATCGGCGTAGAGCGCCCATTCCAGGTTGGTGCCCGGGCGGTCCTGCAGCGCGCGACGGCCGGGGAAGTTCTCGGTGTCGAACAGATCGGCGATGCTCGAGGGCTGGTTGTCCTCGGGGAACGCGCCGGGACGGAAGGTCAGCACGGTCGAGTAGAGGATCTGCGGGATGAAGCACTCGCCCAGGCTGCCGGGCAGGAAGTCCTCGGTCGGCGGCGTGCCATCGGGGGCGGCGGCGAGGACCTCGTCGTGGTCGATGGGCATGATGATGCCTTCGTCGCAGGCGAGCTGCGCGTCCGACGGCAGCATGTCCACCAGATCCCAGGTCACGTTGCCCGCCTGTGCCTGCGCGCGCAGGCTGGCCAGCGCGTTCGCCGAGCCGTCGTCGTTGATGATCGTCACATGCGGGTTCATTTCCATCCACGGCTCGTGATAGGCGCGAACCTGGCTTTCCGTGTAGGCGCCCCCCCAGGACACGATCGTGAGCGACACCGGATCGTCGGCCTGTGCTGCGCTCAGCGCCAGAACGCTGGCCGCGGTGCTGGCACCGATCAGTTTCAGGGTCGATTTCATAGTTACCTCCTTGGTTTCCTTTTCATAGTTACCTCCTTGGTTTCACTCTTGGTCCGGTCCCTCGTCCCAGAGTGCTGCCGCAGCGCATCGCGATGCGCGCACCACGGCCATCGCGCGCCGATCAAGACGGGTCGAGCGCGCGGCAGTCCTCGATCGCCCAGCCGACGGGCGCCTTCTGGCCGACCTTCATGTCGCGGCCGCCCTTGTTGTTCGGCACCTTGACGATGAATTCGTCATCGCCGCACACGTTCATGCGGACGCGGATATGATCGCCGAGATAGATCAGTTCGAGCACCTCGGCCTCGAAGCGGTTCGGCATGGACGCCGCCTCTTCGCCCAGCACGACGCGCTCGGGGCGCAGCGACAACGTCGTTCGCACGCCATCGCCTGCCACGTTGACCTTGAGCGCCTTGACCTCGGAGCCGTCATCCAGACGCACGGTGCAGGTGGTGCCGTTCACACCATCGACCTTGCCGCGTAACGTGTTGTTCTCGCCGATGAAGGCCGCCACGAACGCATTGTCGGGCTTTTCGTAAAGCACATCGGGCGGGGCAAGCTGCTGGATGATGCCGTCGTCGAACACCGCGACATTGTCCGACATGGTCAGCGCCTCGGTCTGGTCGTGGGTCACATAGACCACTGTCACGCCAAGGTTGTTGTGGATGTGCTTGATCTCGTACTGCATCCGCTCGCGCAGGTTCTTGTCGAGCGCGCCGAGCGGTTCGTCCATCAGGACCAGATCGGGTTCGAAGACCAGCGAGCGCGCGAGCGCGATGCGCTGCTGCTGCCCGCCCGAAAGCTGCGCCGGCCTGCGGCCCGCGAACTTGCCCATCTGCACCATGTCCAGCGCGCGCTTGACCTTCTTCTCGCGCTCGGACTTGCCCATTCCGCGCACCTCGAGCGGAAAGGACAGATTCTCGCCCACGGTCATGTGCGGAAACAGCGCGTAGTTCTGGAACACCATGCCGATTCCGCGCTTGTGCGGAGGGACCGAGTTGATCGGCCGCCCGTCGAGCGAGATTTCGCCCGAGGTCGCGGTCTCGAACCCGGCAAGCATCATCAGGCAGGTTGTCTTGCCGGACCCCGAGGGCCCGAGCATGGTCATGAACTCACCCTTGGCGATGCTCAGGTTGAGATCCTTCACCACCAGGGTTTCGCCGTCATAGCTTTTCTGAACGCGGTCGAATGCGACGAAACCGTCGCTTGTGCTGGCATTGCCCACGCTTTTCTCCCTGTTCGCGGCGGTTCGTCCGCCTTGCCCGAAGTAAACCGAAGCGACCCTTACATTGCAACCATCTTGTCCGGCTTTCCGGTGACGGGATGGATTTCGGAAATATGTCCTGCAAAATCTCATCTTTGCACCGCGTTCGGCCTGCAAATTCGGTGAATTCAACCGGAATGACCTGGGCGCGCGGCACGATCGCAAGCTCGCACACGCCCTTGCCCTGCTGGCAGAGACAGCAACCGGGCCTGCGCCAGCCCCGGTATCGGCTCAGGATTCAAGGGAGCAATGGTGCGGTCGAGAGGACTCGAACCTCCACGGGAGTTACCCCACAGCGACCTCAACGCTGCGCGTCTACCAATTCCGCCACGACCGCCCGTGTGCGTGGCGCTTCTCTAGCCGGTCGCCCGCGCCTTGTGAAGAGCAAAACGCGCAGGCGCAGCCGGTGGTTTCCGCTCCTTTTCGCGCGCGCCCCGGCGCGCTAGAGAGGCAGCAGGCATCGCAGCGGCGAAAGGGGTGGGCGTGACGGAATGGAGGCAGATCGACGGGCTGGCCGACTACGCGGCGACGCTTGCGGCCATGGAAGCGCGCGTGGCCGACATCGCCGCCGGGCGCGCGCCCGAGGCGGTCTGGCTGCTCGAACACCCTCCACTCTATACCGCCGGGACCAGCGCCAACCCCGCCGATCTGCGCGCGCCCGGGCGATTCCCCGTCATCACCGCCGGACGCGGCGGGCAATACACCTATCACGGGCCGGGGCAGCGCGTGGCCTACCTGATGCTTGACCTGAACCGGCGCGGGCGCGACGTGCGACAATTTGTCCGAAACCTGGAGGAGTGGATCATCCTGACGCTTGCGGAGTTCAATGTCTGCGGCGAACGCCGCGCCGACCGCGTCGGTGTCTGGGTCCTGCGCCCCGACAAGCCCCCCCTGCCCGACGGCACCATGCGCGAGGACAAGATCGCCGCCATCGGCATCAAGCTGCGCCGCTGGATCAGTTTTCACGGGGTTTCGATCAATCTGGACCCCGATCTGAGCCATTTCGACGGCATCGTGCCCTGTGGTGTCACCGGACACGGCGTGACCTCGCTGGTCGATCTGGGGCTGCCGGTGACGATGCACGATCTGGACCTCGCGCTGGAACGCAGCTTCGCGCGGGTTTTCGGCGCGCCATGACACAGATCAAGATTCCGCCCCGCCGCGGCAACAGGCCGATTGCCTGCCGCGCGCACAGGTTCTAAGAACGACGGTATACCGACGGCGGGCGCAAACGACCCGAAGCCGCAAGAAGACCAAGGGAACAGGAGACATCCATGGCCGACGCAACCACCCATGGTGAGGGACACGAGGACACGCGCAGCTTCTTCGTGCGCTGGTTCATGTCCACCAACCACAAGGACATCGGCATCCTCTATCTCTTCACCGCGGGGATCGTGGGCTTCATCGCGGTGGCGTTCTCGATCTACATGCGCATGGAGCTGATGACGCCCGGCGTCGACTACATGTGCATGGAGGGCGCGCGCTTCGTGACCCCCGCCCCCGAGGGCGAATGCACCCCCAACGGCCATCTGTGGAATGTGGTCATCACCGCGCATGGCGTGCTGATGATGTTCTTCGTGCTGATTCCGGCGCTGTTCGGCGGTTTCGGCAACTACTTCATGCCGCTGCATATCGGCGCGCCGGACATGGCGTTCCCGCGGCTCAACAACCTCAGCTACTGGCTGTTCGTGGCCGGGTCCACGCTGGCGGTGATCTCGGTGTTCTCGCCCGGCGGAAACGGACAGCTGGGCGCGGGCGTGGGCTGGGTGCTCTACCCGCCGCTGTCGACCACCGAAACCGGCTACGCGATGGATCTGGCGATCTTCGCGGTGCATGTGTCGGGGGCAAGCTCGATCCTGGGGGCGATCAACATCATCACCACCTTCCTGAACATGCGCGCGCCGGGGATGACCCTGCACAAGGTGCCGCTGTTTGCGTGGTCGATCTTCATCACCGCATGGATGATCCTGCTCGCACTTCCGGTGCTGGCCGGCGCCATCACCATGCTGCTGACCGACCGCAACTTCGGCACCACGTTCTTCGACCCGGCAGGCGGGGGCGATCCGGTGCTCTATCAGCACATCCTGTGGTTCTTCGGCCACCCCGAGGTCTATATCATCATCCTGCCGGGCTTCGGGATCATCAGCCACGTGATCGCCACCTTCTCGCGCAAGCCTATCTTCGGCTATCTGCCGATGGTCTACGCGATGGTGGCAATCGCCGTGCTGGGCTTCATCGTCTGGGCGCACCACATGTACACGGCGGGCATGTCGCTGACGCAGCAGACCTATTTCATGGCGGCGACGATGGTGATCGCGGTGCCGACGGGGATCAAGATCTTCAGTTGGATCGCGACCATGTGGAAAGGCTCGGTCAGCTTCGAGACGCCGATGCTGTGGGCCTTCGGCTTCCTGTTCCTGTTCACCGTGGGCGGGGTCACGGGGCTTGTGCTCAGCCAGGCGCCGATCGACCGGGTGTATCATGACACCTACTACGTGGTGGCGCATTTCCACTACGTGATGAGCCTGGGCGCCGTCTTCGCGCTGTTCGCCGGGATCTATTTCTGGATGGGCAAGATGTCGGGGCGGCAATACCCCGAATGGGCCGGCAAGCTGCACTTCTGGGCGATGTTCATCGGGTCGAACATCACCTTCTTCCCGCAGCACTTCCTGGGCCGTCAGGGCATGCCCCGGCGCTACATCGACTACCCCGAGGCCTTCGCGCTGT